>JBFLWB010000195.1 GCA_040758155.1 Thermodesulfobacteriota bacterium | reverse complement strand
CGCGACGTAATTGTTTATAAATATACGTAATTATTCGTAATTCTACACTATTGTCCTGCCTGTTTTCGCCTCCCCCGCCCAACCTTCCGGAAAAGCTGCGGTTCCGCCATGGCATGCCGATTGCTGTCCTTCGGGCGGCCCCATCACCTTGACAAGCCCGCATTTCTCACCAGCGTCCGTAGCGAGGCGGTGGAGACGGGCATGGCTACAAGGCGTCGCGACCGAGCGCAACGCAGTAGACATGCCCGTATCCGCCGACGCAGTAGGAGGCTGGTGAGAAATGCGGGCTAAAGGAGGGTATCGGTGTGAACAACGGAGACACGGCCTGGCTGCTGGTTTCATCCGCGCTCGTGATGCTCATGACCCCGGCGCTCGCCCTGTTCTACGGCGGGATGGTCCGGCAGAAGAACATCCTCGGCACCGTCATGCAGTCCTTCATCGTCATCGGCCTGATCAGCGTCGAGTGGATCCTCGTCGGGTACAGCATGGCGTTCGGCCCCGACGTAGGCGGCGTCATCGGCGACCTTTCCTGGTTCGCCCTCGGAGGGGTCGGCATCGAGCCGAACGGGACCTACGCGGCCACGGTCCCCCACCAGGCGTTCGCGATCTACCAGATGATGTTCGCCGTCATCACGCCCGCCCTGATCTCCGGGGCGTTCGCGGAGCGGTTCCGCTTCTCGGGATACCTCGTGTTCTGCCTGCTGTGGTCCCTCCTGGTCTACAACCCCGTCGCGCACTGGATCTGGGGGGCGGGGGGATGGCTGCGGAAGCTGGGAGCGCTCGATTTCGCGGGAGGCGCGGTCGTCCACCTGACGGCCGGGATCAGCGCCCTCGCCGCCGCCCTCGTCGTCGGGAAGCGGAAGGGATTCGGGACGGAGAACATGGCGCCCCACAACCTGCCGATGACGGTCCTCGGCGCGGGGATGCTCTGGTTCGGCTGGTTCGGGTTCAACGCCGGCTCCGCCCTCGCGGCCGACGGGCTTTCCGTCCGGGCGTTCCTTTCCACGCACGCCGCGGCGGCCGCGGGGACGCTGTCCTGGATGTTCACCGAGTGGGCGCACCGGGGCAAGCCGACGGTCCTCGGGGCGGCGACGGGCTGCATCGCGGGGCTGGGAACGATCACCCCCGCCTCCGGCTTCGTCCAGCCGGTGTCCGCGCTCCTCATCGGCGCGGCGGCCGGCGCCGTCTGCTACGGCGCGGTCATGGTCAAGGGGAGGGTCGGCCTCGACGACTCCCTCGACGTCGTGGGCGTCCACTGCGTGGGCGGGATGCTCGGGATGCTGGCGACCGGCCTGCTGGCGACGGTCGCCGTCAACCCGGCGGGGGCCGACGGCCTGCTCTACGGCAACCCGAAGCTCCTCGAGACGCAGTTCCTCGCCGTGGGCGTCGTCGCGGCGTACTCGTTTTGCGTCAGTTACGGGCTGCTCGTCCTTCTCGACAAGACGATGGGGATCCGGGTCGACCCGGAGCACGAGCTGGTGGGGCTCGACCTTTCGCAGCACGGGGAGGCGGGTTACAACGCCTGACGCGCGGCGCGCGTTCGGCCGGCTCCGCGCCGGGAGCCCGATGGTGATATCTTACCGGTATCACGTTGAAGGGAAGGCGCGGCGCGATGCCGAGACGGATCCTGTTTCTTTTGGCCCACCCGGACGACGAGACGTTCGGTCCGGGCGGGACGATCGCGAAGTACGCGGCGCAGGGGGCGGAGGTTCACCTCGCCCCCGCGACCCGCGGAGAGGCCGGGATGCTGGGCGATCCGCCCGTCACCGACCGGGAGCATCTCGGCGAGGTCCGGTCGCGCGAGCTGGAGGAGGCGGCGGCGGTCCTGGGCGCCGCGAAGGTCCACTTCCTCGGCTTCCTCGACGGGCAGCTCGCGGGCACGCCCCGCGAGCTCCTGGTGGAGGCCGCCGTCGAGGCGATCCGCCGGGTGCGCCCCCACGTGGTGGTCGGCTTCGGGCCGGAGGGGGTCTCCCGGCACGCCGACCATAAGACGATGTGCGAGGTCGCGCTTACCGCTTTCGACCGGGCGGGGGATCCCGGGTGGTATCCCGGCCATGCCCGGACCGGCGCCGCGCCGTTCGCCCCCTTCAAGCTCTACCAGTTCGAGCTCCCCCGGGAGGTCCTGGCGGCGTGGGAGCTGCCGCTGTCCGGAGTCCCCCTCGAAAAGCTCACCACCTTCATCGACACCGCGGGGTCGGCGGAGACAAAACTCCGGGCCTTCCGGTGCCATCGTACCCAGCACAAGGACGTGGAGCGGATCCTGGCGCGGCCGGGATTCCGGGAATTCGTCCGGCAGGAGACGTATGTCCTTGCCAGGACGCGGGTCGCCGGGCTAACCTTCCCCGAGTTCGACCTTCTGGCGGGAATCCCGGAAGACTGAAAGAGGAGATCGACGGTGGAAGTGGGGATATTCGGAAATGCAGGTTCGGGCAAGAGCACGCTGTTCCGGGCGCTGGCGGGCCCGGCGGAAGGCGCGTCCCAGGGGAAGAACGCGGGCGTCTGCGCGATCAAGGTTCCCGACGACCGGGTCGACCGGCTGTCGGAGATCTTCAAGCCGAAGAAGACCACGCACGTCACGGTCGCCTTCCACGACATCGACGCCGGGGAGCCCGACCCGCTTTCGACGCAGGCGCTCGCCGCGCTGAAGAACGTGGAGGTCCTCGTCCTCGTCCTGCGGGGGTTCGAGGACGATTTCCACCCGGCGCCGCCGGGAGGGCTGAATCCCGTGCGGGAGTTCCGGGACATGGCCTCCGCGATGCTCCTCTCCGATTACCTCGTCGCGCAGAAGCGGGTCGAGCGGATGACGAAGGAGGCGAAGCGCGACTCCGAGTGGACCGCGCTGAACAAGGCGATCGCGGCGTTCGAAAAGGAGATCCCGCTTCGGGACATCGAGCTCGTGGGGGAGGAGGAGCGCGCCGTTTCCGGTTTCCGGTTCGTCACGCGGCTCCCGATGCTCCTGGTCCTGAACGTGGGGGAGGAGGCGGCTGGGGCTGTCCCGTACCCGGAGCTCGACAAGGCGGCGGCGGACGCGAAGCTCCCGCTGGTCCGCCTGTGCGCCAAGGTGGAGGAGGAGATCGCCCAGCTTTCCCCGACGGAGCAGGCCGAGTTCCTCCGGGAGATGGGGTCGGGGCGCTCCGCCCGCGACCGGCTGGTCCGCGGCGCCTTCGATGCGATGCAGTACATCTCCTTCCTGACGGTCGGCGAGGACGAGGTGCGCGCCTGGAACGTCCGGCGGGGGAGCACGGCGGTCACGGCGGCGGGCCGGATCCATTCCGACCTGGAGAAGGGATTCATCCGCGCCGAGGTCATCCCGAGCGAGGACTTCCTGCGGTGCGGATCCATGGCGAAGGCCAAGACGGAGGGGAAGCTCCGCCTCGAGGGGAAGGAATACGTCGTAAAGGACGGGGACATCGTCCATGTCCGGTTCAATGTGTAACGGGCGGCGGGTGTAGGGTAATTATTCGAATCCGTTAAGAAAAATTCCCTTACAGTTTTCAGGACAAATTTCCGATAAAACGGGTTGCATGAAACTGCCCCTGGAATCCGTACAGCAGCCGTTTCTGGCGGGGCGCCTCGGCGCCCGCATCCTGGTCGTCGACGACGAGGAGTTCCTGCGTTTCCTCGTCCGCGAGTGGCTGGAGCAGGCCGGGTACGCCGTGGAGGAGGCGGCCAACGGGAGGGAAGCGCTCGACAAGATCGACGGCAACGGGTACATGTACGACATCCTCCTCACGGACATCCGGATGCCGGTCATGGACGGGATCTCCCTCCTCAAGGAATGGACGAAGCGCAGCCCCTGGACCGCGGGCGTCGTCATGTCGGCCAACGCCGATCTCGACGTCGCGGTCTCCGCGCTGAAGCTGGGGGCGTGCGACTACCTCACCAAGCCCTTCGGGAGCGACGTCCTGCTGATCACCCTCGAAAACGCCCTCCGGAAGAAGGAGCTCGAGCGGCAGGTCGAGGATTACCGGGTGAATCTCGAGAAGAAGGTGATGGAGCAGACCGACGAGATCAACCTGATGTACGTCCGCTCCATCGACGCGATGGCCAATGCGCTCGAAGCCAAGGACTGCTACACGCGGGGGCACTCGCACCGGGTGACGATCTACTCCGTGGCGACGGCGAAGGAGATGGGGGTTTCCGCGCCCGAGGTGGAGGATCTGCGGCGCGCGGCGGAGCTCCACGACCTGGGAAAGATCGGCGTCCGGGAGTCGGTCCTCAACAAGCCCTCGAAGCTGACCCCGGAGGAGTTCGAGGAGGTCGTCCGCCACCCTCGGATCTCCAAGAGCATCCTCGAGCCGATCCCGTTCTTCCGCCCCCTGCTCCCCGCCATCCTTCACCATCACGAGCGGTACGACGGCCGCGGCTACCCGGCCGGCCTCGCCGGCGACGAGATCCCCCTTGCGTCGCGCATCATGGCGGTGGCCGACACCTTCGACGCGATGACCTCCACCCGGGCGTACCGGAAGGCGCTGCCGGTGGAGGCGGCGGCTGCGGAGCTGCGCCGGTGCGCCGGGACGCAGTTCGACCCGGACATCGTCCCGTACTTCCTGACCTGTCAGGATCGGATCCGGTTATAATGTTCCCATATCGAAATTTGGAGGGCTCGATGTATCTCGACCCGCAGGAGCGGGAAGCGCTTCTCGGGATCGTCCGCAGGACGCTCGAGGACTATCTCAAGGACCGCAACGTGACCGCAGTAGGACACGCGTCCGGGAAGCTCGCCGCGCCCGGGGCGGCGTTCGTCACCCTGAAGAAAGCGGGGCGGCTTCGGGGATGCATCGGCTACACGGACGCCGTTGCGCCGCTGTACAAGGTGGTGCAGGAGTGCGCCGTGGCCGCGGCCACCGAAGACCCGAGGTTCCCGCCGGTCACCGCCGGGGAGCTGCCTTCCCTCGACGTCGAGATCTCCGTCCTCACGCCCATGGTTCCCATCCGTCCCGAAGAGGTCGAGGTGGGGCGGCACGGGCTGATGGTATCGCAGGGAGGGCGGCGCGGGCTTCTGCTCCCGCAGGTGCCGCTGGAGCTCGGGTGGGACCGGGACACGTTCCTGGACCAGACGTGCGTGAAGGCGGGCCTGCCGCCCGGCGCTTGGCGGCGCGGGGCGACGCTGCAGGCGTTCACCGCGGAGTGGTTCGGGGAGGCTTAGCGGGCTCTACCGCCGACGGGCCGCGATCCGGTCCCGGATCGTCGCCTTCAGGACTTTCCCCTGCGCGTTGCGCGGGAACACGCTCACGAATTCCACCGAGCGGGGCACCTTGAACGGCGCCATGTTCCTCCGGCAATGCTCGAGGATCCCCTCGGGGTCCTCCTTCTCCCCTTCCTTCAGCACGACGACCGCCACGGGGACCTCGCCCATCGTGTAGTCCGGGCGGCCGACGACGGCGGCCTCCTTCACCGAGGGATGCTCGGCCACGATGGTTTCGATCTCCTTGAGGCTGACCGTGACGCTCTCCACCATCAGGGTGTCCCGCTTCCGGTCGACGATGTAGATGTACCCCTCCTCGTCGACGGCCGCCATGTCCCCGGTGTAGAGCCACCCGTTCCGGAGGACCTCTGCGGTCCCCTTCGGGTCGTGCAGGTACCCTTCGAACACGTTCCTCCCCCGCACGATGACCTCGCCCACCATCCCCCGGGGCACCTCGCGCCCCTCCTCGTTCACCACGCGGACCTGCACGCCGACCGCCTCCTGCCCGGCGGACATGAGCTTCTTCATGTACGGCAGGTTCTCGTCCATGGAGTGGTCCTCCTCGTGGAGGAAGGTGAGGACGCCGCTGGTCTCCACGTGCGCGTACGACTGGACGAGGCCGCAGCGGAAGAAGCCGATGGAGCGCCTGAGAAGGTCCACGGAGATCCATGCGCCGCCGTACAGCAGCATCTGGAGGGTCGACAGGTTGAACCGCGACGCGGAAGGGGCGTCGAGGATCCGGTACATCATCGACGGGGTGAGGACGACGTGCGTGACGGAGCGCCGCTCGATGGTTCGCAGAACCTCGATCGGCTCGAACTCCCTCTGGAGGATGATCGACGCGCCGACGTGGAAGAAGCGGAGCATCCGCCCGATTCCGCCCAGGTACGGCAGCGTCGCGCAGGAGAGGTAGACGTTCCTCCGGGAGAAGCCGAGCTCCATGGCGGAGTAGACCGACGCCGCCATGAGGTTCCGGTGGGAGAGCATCGCCCCCCGCGGACGGCCGGTGGGACCGCTGGTGTAGACCACCAGCGCGATGTCCTTCGCCTCCACGGCCGGGTCCTCCTCCGGCCCCTCCTCGCCCTCGGGAAGGGTGAGGCGCGGATCGTCCATGCGGAGGATGTCCGGGATCTGCGGAAGGAACGCGCGGATCTCCTCGATCTTCCCGCCGAGGTCCGCCTCGTGGAACAGCGCCTTGACCTCCGCGTCCTGGAGGACGGAGGCCATCTCCCGCCCCACCAGCGTGGGATGGAGCTGCACGACCGACGCCCCGATGTGCGTCACCGCGAAGAAGAACTCGACCGAGCCGATGGTGTTGTGGGCCAGGATCGCGGCCCGGTCGCCCCGGGAGATTCCGAGCCGCTGCAGCGCCGCCGCGCGTTTCCGGACCCTCCGGCGCAGCTCGAGGTAGGTGACCTCCTCGTTGCGCTCGGAGAGGGCGACCTTGGAGGGATGGATCCGTGCGTTGTGCTCTAAGATGTCGCGGATGATCATTGGCCCTCCCGTTTCGGCGGAAGCGTCCGGTCTGCTTGAAGGTAACAGACCGGGACGGCACTTTCAATCCTGCGTGGTAAACTGGCCTCACTGTGGATACCGAGAATTTCGAAATTTATCCGATACTGCATAACGGTCGCATTTACAACGTCGTGACCGAGATGGACATGACCTTTCGCGAGGTCCGGGCGATGATCGACTGGCTCGACGCGCGCGGGGCGTTCCCCGGCGGCGGCGCGGAGGACGGGGAGGCCGAGGCGACCCTGTACTCCTGCACCGTGGAAGGGTATGTCTTCGAGGTCGACGTCCAGGGATTCGAGATCGTCGTCTACCGGAGGGAGGTGCTCGAATGACCCGCGGGAAGGGAGCGGCTCCCGTGGGGGAAGTCCTCGATTTTCTCGCCCGGGAGTATCCCGAGGCGCGGATCCTGCTCGACTGCCGCGGCCCGTTCGAGCTGCTGGTCGCCACGGTCCTCGCCGCGCAGTGCACCGACGAGCGGGTCAACAAGGTGACCCCGGAGCTGTTCCGCTCCTTCCCCGGTCCCGCGGAGATCGCGGAGGCGGGGCAGGAGGAGATCGAGGAGTTGGTCCGCTCCACGGGGTTCTACCGGAACAAGGCGAAGGCGCTGCGGGAACTGTCGGCGGCGGTCGTGCGGAAGCACGGGGGCGAAGTGCCCCGGACGATGGAGGAGCTCACCGCCCTTCCGGGCGTGGGGAGGAAGACCGCCTCCGTCCTGCTGGGCGCCTGCTTCGGGACGCCAGCTCTGCCGGTGGACACGCACGTCGCCAGAGTTTCTTTCCGCCTCGGCCTGACCGGGTCGAAGGATCCGGAGCGCATCGAGGAGGATCTCGCAGGTTCGATCCCCCGGGAGCGATGGTGGGAGTTCACCACGCGCCTGGGGTGGCACGGCAGGAAGGTGTGCGTCGCCAGGAAACCGCGGTGCCCGCAGTGCGGGCTGGAGCGCGTGTGCCCCAAGCGGGGCCTCGCGGGGAGGAGCGGGCCATGACGCCGACATTGACTCCGAGCGAAAGTTACAGCATCACGATGCGCGTGCAGATCCCGAACCGGACCGGGATGCTGGGGACGGTGACGACCGCCATCGGGAGCGCCGGCGGGGACATCGGGGCGGTGGACCTGTCAGGCATCACCAAGGAGGCCGTCCACCGCGACATCACGGTCCGCGCGCGGGACACCTCGCACGCCCACGAGATCATCGACGCCGTCAAGGCGGTTCCGGGCGTCCGGATCGTCAACGTTTCCGACCGGACCTTCCTGATGCACCTCGGCGGAAAGATCGAGGTGCGGCCCAAGGTGCCGATCCGGACCCGGAGCGACCTGTCCATGGCGTACACTCCCGGCGTCGCCCGCGTCAGCATGGCGATCTCGAAGGACGTGAAGAAGTCCTTCGCCCTCACCACCCGCCGCAACTCCGTCGCCGTGGTCTCCGACGGGACGGCGGTGCTGGGGCTGGGCGACATCGGCCCCGAGGCGGCGATGCCGGTCATGGAGGGGAAGGCGGCGCTCTTCAAGGAGTTCGCCGGGATCGACGCCTGGCCGATCTGCCTCGGCACCAAGGACCCCGACGAGATCGTCCGCATCGTCAAGGCGCTCGAGCCCACCTTCGGGGGCATCAACCTCGAGGACATCTCCGCCCCGCGCTGCTTCGAGATCGAGGACCGCCTCAAGGAAGCGATGCACATCCCCGTGCTCCACGACGACCAGCACGGGACCGCCGTCGTCGTGCTCGCCGGCCTCCTGAACTCGCTGAAGATCGTGAAGAAGCGGATGGAGGATCTGAAGATCGTCGTGGCGGGCGTGGGCGCCTCGGGCGTCGCGTGCACGAAGATCTTCCTCCGGGCGGGCGCGCGGAACATCATCGGCGTGGACCGGGCGGGCGCGCTGTACAAGGGGCGCAGGGAGCACGGGAACTTCATGAAGGAGTGGTACGCCGAGAACACGAACCCCGACGGCGAGCGGGGGGCGGTCTCCGACGTCATCGCGGGCGCCGACCTGTTCCTCGGGCTCGCGGGTCCGGGGCTGCTCACCGTCGAGGACGTGAAGAAGATGGCGAAGGACCCCATCGTGTTCGCGATGGCGAATCCCGACCCGGAGATCCAGCCGGAGGAGGCGGGGCCGCACGTGCGGATCATGGCGACGGGCCGCTCCGACTACGCGAACCAGGTCAACAACGTGCTGGCGTTCCCCGGGATCTTCCGTGGGGCGCTCGACACCCGCGCCTCCTGCATCAACGAGGAGATGAAGCTGGCCGCCGCCGCCGCGATCGCCTCGTGCGTGGGCAGGGAGGAGCTCACCGAGGAATACATCCTTCCGTCCGTGTTCGACCGGAAGGTCGTCGCCGCGGTCAGCAGGGAAGTGGCGCGCGCCGCGCACCGGACCAAGGTTTCCCACCGTGCGCCGAAAACCTACATGGAGATCCACCTTGACTGACGTACCGCATCCGATCAACCCGCTGATCTTCCGGGAGTACGACGTCCGCGGCGTGGTGGGGAGAGACCTGCATCCGGCCACGGTGACGATGCTGGGCAGGGGGTACGGAACCTACGCCGCGGAGCGCGGCGTCCGCACCGTCGCGCTGGGCCGCGACGTCCGGCTGTCCTCGCCGGGGTTCCGCGACGCCATGGTCGAGGGGCTTCTCTCGGCCGGGCTCGCCGTGATCGACGTGGGCGTCTGCCCGACCCCGCTGCTGTACTTCGCGATCCACCGTTTCGGCGCCGACGGCGGGGTGATGATCACCGGCAGCCACAACCCGCCGGAGTTCAACGGGTTCAAGCTCTGCATCGGCCTCGGGTCGATCTATGGCGAGATGATCCAGGAGCTGCGCCGGATCATCGAGGCGGGGAAGTTCCGTCGCGGGGAAGGGAAGCTGGAGCGGCGCGAAATCGTTCCGGAGTACCGGAAGTTCGTCGCGGCGAACCTGTCGATCCCGCGGAAGCTGAAGGTCGTGGTGGACGCGGGGAACGGGACGGCGGGCGCGGTCGCCCCCGCCCTCTTCCGCGAGATGGGGCTGGAGGTCGTCGAGCTCTTCTGCGAAGCCGACGGAAGGTTCCCGAACCATTTCCCGGACCCGACGGTCCCGGAGAATCTGCGGTCGCTCGCGGCGAAGGTGAAGGAGACCGGCGCGGACGTGGGGGGCGGCCAAGACGCCGCCGCCCACC
>JBFLWB010000194.1 GCA_040758155.1 Thermodesulfobacteriota bacterium | reverse complement strand
GGGTCCCGTTCCCGGCGGGTCTTTCGCGTCTCGCGGCGGCGGGGGGCGCGGCGATTCCCTTCGCATGGGCCGTGAACGGCTTCTTCTCCGTGGCAGGCGCGTCGCTCGCGTCGATCGGCGCGTTGGGACTTGGCTTCCGATGGACCGCGGCGGCCGGCGCATCGCTCTACATCGCGGCGGGGCTGCTGTTTTCCCGGATCGGCCGGAAGGCTTGCCCCGGAAACGGATCCGGGAGAGAATTCCTTCCTGTCGATCCATAACCGCCACTCCAAGGAGGCACCCCATGGCATACGCGGCCGATTTCGAGAAAGCGCTCCAGGTGGGCCGCCCCCCGAACGTCAAGGCGCTGTTTCCGAACTCGAAGGCGCTGATCGTCAGCGGCAAGGTCATCGACCGGGCGATGCGGGAAAAAGGAAAAGCCATCGCCATGGCGGCGAACGGCCGCAACTACTTCATCATCAGGGGCGTGCTGCAGGCCGCCCAGCGGGCGAACGCCCCCGTGATCGTCGAGATCGCGAAGTCGGAAGGGGGGCAGAAGGCGTACTGCGCCGTCAATTACTGGAACATGGCGCGCATCGTGGACGCGCTGTGCAACGAGATGGGGATCACCGTCCCCGTCGCCATCCACGCGGACCATTACGGGATAAAGAACGACAAGGACCTCGATGCGGCGAAGGTGGAGATCCCCACGATGTTCGAGGCGGGGATCACGTCGATCGCCATCGACGCCTCCCACCAGCCCGACGATAAAAACCTGCTCGCGAGCATCGCCATCAACCCGTTCATCCCGAAGTGGGCGGGGCTGGAGACCGAGGTGGGCGAGATCAAGGGCAAGGAGGGGCTGTCGACCGTCGGCGAGGCGCTGTTCCTCATCCGCGGCCTGAACGCCCGCGGCATCTTTCCGGACTGGATCGCGCTGAACAACGGGACCACCCACGGGATCGAGGCGTCCGACGCCGGCATCCAGGTCGGGCTGACCGCGGAGATCCACGAGGCCATTGCGCGCTACAAGGTGAGCGGGGCGCAGCACGGGACCTCCGGGAACAGCTCGGAGCGGCTCCGCGAGATCGCGAACCGGACGAACACGACCAAGGCGAACGTGGCCACCGCGCTCCAGATGATCTCCTGGGGGCTCGAGGTCAACGATTACGGCAACGCGCAGCTCGACGCCGAGGGGCGGTTCATCAAGGTGAAGGGCGAAGGGATGACCGAGGAGATGTGGGCCGAGATGGTCGCGTATGCCGACGCCAAGGGGTGGAAGAAGGGGGACTACAAGAACCTGAACCTCCCGTTCGAGAACAAGCTCCTCGCCCTGCCTTCCGAGATCCGGAAGCGGATGAGCCGGAGGGTTGAGGATTTCGCCTACAAGATGATGACCCAGGTCTTCAACGCGAAGGACACGGCAAAACTCGCGGTCGACGCGATCCTTGCCGCGGGCTCCTGCGACCTCAAGCCCAAGGCGGGTCTGATCGAGGACCCGAAGGAATGGACCGACACGAAGATCGTGAAGAGGGCGAAGGCGCTGGGAACCGACAAGGGAGCCAAGGGCAATTTCGACGATTGATAAGGATCTCTCCTGTTACCGGGGAAGAATGCCGGCGCCTCTCAATCGGCCGACGGCGCCGGCCTCCCCCGGAAATCTTGAAATTTTATTAATAATTTTACGAGACCGTGCAGCTTTCGTCCGGAAGCTGAATCCGGTTTTTCATATAACCTTCCAATAACATAACGCTTTCTCTTACGTCCCTCCACGGCATGACCTGTGCAGTATATTTCGCCGAAATTTGAGCACCGACATCCGAACCCCCGTAGAGAGGTCTCCATGAGATGCCAGAGCGAGGTCGCGATGAAACGTGAAACGATGTCCCCGGGCGTGGATTCCTGCCGTGAATTCCGTTCGAGCAAGCGGGAAGAAGTGGCCCTGCTCGTCCGATGCCTCCTGAAGAGGGAGGGGCTTGACAGCGACATCTTCTGCTCGACGGCGGGGCTCGCCATCTCCTTCCGCGGCGCGTCCCCGGATTTCAAGCCCGGCAATCCCGCGAGGCTGCTGGGGCTGGTGATGGCCGTCGCGCACCTCCTCGACGAAGAGCACAAGGTGGCGCCCGACTTCGTCATCCAGGTCGATTTCTGGGGAAAGGGCCGCATGTCCACGACCGTCGGCAAGGCGGCGGGATTGGCCTCCAACATGCCGGAGGCGCGCATGACCGCGGATGAGTTCCATGAGGTGTTCGACTTCCGCCTGGGCGAGACGCCCGTCCGCCGGGCGGCATCGCAGTAAGGCAGAGGGCGCCCCTCCGCCGCTCCCCTCCCAAAGCGCGGAGGAGCGAGGGGAGGGGAAAGGGGTCCGTCGGGATGAAGGTTCGAGTGGAATGTCATGAGGGGCACAAGGCCCAGGAGACGCCCCGGCTGTTCCACATGGGGGACCGCAGGGTGGAGGTCCTGCGCATCCTGGACCGGTGGAGGGGCGAGGACCACGAGTATTTCAAGGTCGACGGCTCCGACGCCGCCCGCTACCTCCTCCGGTACGACCGGTCCCGCGACGAGTGGGAAATCCGGATGATGGAGTGGCTTTCGCGCGGGGTGTGAGCCCGGTATCTTCCCCACGTTTGTAGGGTGTATAATCCGTACATGCGCCGGCCTTCCAAGCTGCCCACGCCTCCCCAGAAAAAAATCCTCGTACTGTTGTTCGCCAAAGAGTTCGCCGGACAGCCTCCGCCCACCTACCGGGAAATCGCGGCGGAACTCGGATGGCGCGCTGCGGGAACCGTGCGGGACCACGTCGGTTCCCTTGTCCGGAAGGGATTCCTTTCCCGTTCCCGCGTGTCGCGGGGGCTGCGCCTGACCAACGCGGGACGCGTGGAGGCCCGGGGAGCCGTTCCCAAGTCCTCCATTGTTCAGGAAGGGGCCCCTTCCCCGTCCGTGGAGGCCAAGGAGGCTTTTTCGATGCTTTCCCCTTATTTCCGGGAGCGCCTGATTCCCGTGGGCACGGTTCTTTGGCACAAGGGGGATCCCGCCAATCTTGTCGTGGCGATCGACGAGGGGCGGGTGAGGATTTACCGGCCCCTTCCGGACGGGAACATCGCTTCCATATTCATGTTCGGCCCGGGAGACCTGTTCGGCTTCCTGCCGTTCCTGGACGGAATGCCTTATCCCGCGACGGCGGTGGCGGTGGACGACGTCCGCGCAAGGACGTTTTCCCGGGAGGGGCTGCTCCAGGCGCTCCGCGAGAATCCCAATGTGATCTTTCCCCTGTTTTCATTCCTTGGGCGGCGTCTTCGGGACGCGTTCGACCGGATCGAGATCCTGAGCGGCCGCGGGGTGCTCCCGCGCGTGGCGGCGGCCCTGGTCAAGCTGATGCCGACCGACGCGACCGGCGGGACGACGGTCCTGCACCTGCCGATGCCGTCGGGAGATTTCGCCCGCACGCTCGGCATTACCCCCGAAAGTTTTTCCAGGGCGGTCACGAGCATGGCGGAGATGGGGCTGATCCGTCGGCTGGGCCGGGGGCGGTTCCAGGTGCTCGAACCCCGGTCGCTCCGAAGCATCGGATCCCCCTCCGGCCTTTAAACCCGTTTCCCTGGAATCGTCCGTTATTTGATGCCGATCAATGCGAAAGGTTATCGGATTGAATACTATACAAAAGATTGTGTGAGAGGTTGGAGGATCGGATCGACAGCGGGATCGATCCCGGGAATCGATATTTACCCGATTGAAGGAGAAATGCATGGAAGAGCGAAAAGACGATGTGACGCGGCGCAGTTTCATGGTCAACGGTTCCGCGGCTGTGGGAGCCATCGGCCTTGTCGCCGGGCTGGGAGTGGGGTCGCTGGTCGATGTGCGGAAGGCGCAGGCCGCCAAGACGACCATCCTGAAATTCCCGGCGCTTCCTCTCGATGTGGAAAAGGTCCGCCTTTGGGGCTATTGCGAGTATCACGCCAACGGCGGCTGCGGCCAGGGGACGGGGCGGGCGCTGGTGATGGGCTTCATCGAAGCAGCCAGGAAGGCCGGCATGAAAGAGACGGGCTGGAGCCTGCTGCCTCCGAAGTTCACGCAGTGGGGCCGCGCAGGCGGGCTGGATTGGGGCGGCACGTGCGGCTCTCTGACCGGCTGCCTCTCCATCCTGAACCTGGCGGAGCACAAGGGGGAGCTGCTGCACGACAAGCTGGGCGGCTCGCTGATCGACTGGTACACGAAGCAGAACTTCCCGTTCACCGGATGGGACGGCGTCAAGATCGACCGGAAGGCGTATCCCAACGTTCCGGCGCCGATTCCCGACGCCGAAGTCATGGCCCGCGACATTCCGGAATCGATGCTCTGCCACGTTTCGGTGACGAAGTGGATGAAGGCGGCGGGCGCGGACCTGACCACGAAAACCAAGGACGGCCGCAACGTGAAGAAGGACCGGTGCGCGAAAGTGACGGGCGCCACGGCCGCGCGCGCGGCGGAGCTTATCAACGCGTACCTGGCCAACGCCGCCATCCCGGCCTTCGCGCCGACGGCGGACTACGCCGAGTGCTACTCCTGTCATAGCGCCGCCCAGAACGTTCAGGGGAAGCAGAACTGCACTCCCTGCCACCAGGAAGGGACCGCGACATTGATCGGAAAGGACCACCCGTAGAAACCGATCGGACGGTTTCCGCGGAGAACTTACAACGGGGGAGGAAGAGGTAAAATGAAAAGAGGGGCACTGGCGGTTCTGACGGCAATGGTCGTGGTCTGCAGCGGCGCCTGGGCGTTCGCGGCGGGCAAGACGGTGGGGCATGTCTGCGACGTGGAATTCGCGGCGGAGAAGGCGGGCAACGCCGGCTGGGTCATCCTCGACGGCCGCAGCGGCGGGGAGTACGAAGCCGGTCACATTCCGGGCGCCGTCAACTACGGCAAGCCGGTGGTGACGGTCCTGAAGAGCCCGGTCGACGGCCGGATCGTCTCCGTCCAGGAAGCGGAAAAGCTCCTCGGGCAGATCGGACTCGACAACAGCAAGGGGCTGATCATCTACGGGAAGAAGGCCGACTACCACGTCGCGATCGAGCAGCTCCCGGTCTACCTCGGGGTGAAGGAATTCTACTACCTCGACGGCGGTTACGAGGCGTGGGTCAAGGAAGGCAAACCGGTGCAGAAGGAGGCCGTCAAGCCGGCCCCGGCCGTCTTCAAGGCGAAGATCGCCAATCCCAAGTTCTACGCCTCCACGAAGGAAGTCATGGAGTTCGTGAAGAAGAAGCCCGCCAACGTCACCTTCGTCGACACCCGGTCGCTGAAGGAGTTCCAGGGTCTCGAGAACACCACCCTCCGGGGAGGTCGGATCCCCGGCGCGGTCCACATTCCCGTGGATATCAATCTCGACAAAGACGGCAAGATGAAGTCGAACGAAGAGCTGGCGGAGATCTACAAGAACGTCCCGAAGACCGACCAGGTCATCGTCTATTGCCACCGGGGCTGCCGGACGGCCTATGCCTTTTATGCCCTCGAGCGGCTCGGCTACAAGAACTTCCGCGTCTACGAGGATAGCTGGATCGTCTACGGCGCGCGCCCGGACACGGTGATCGAGGCGGAGACCTACACGAACATGCGGCCCGTGGTCGCCAATGCCAACCAGATCGGCGAACTGAAGACGAAGATCGAGTTCCTGGAAGAAAGGCTGAACGAGCTGGAGAAGAAAAAGTAATATCCGGAGGAAGGTGAAATCATGCGGAAAAAAGCGTTTCTCGTGGCGATGGTCGCCGCCCTCGTATTGGGGGTGGCCGGCTTCGGCTTCGCGGCGGACGAACCGTTCACCGGCAAGATCACAAAGATCGACGGCGTGAGGGTCACCGTTTCGGCGCAAGCCGACCTGCCGGCGTGGATCAAGGCGGGAATGAGGGTCAACGCGGGCGGCGGCTCTCCCCTGGTCCTGAGAGTCAGCGGCAAGGACCTGACGTTGAAATTCGGGCAGGCGAAGGCCGAGCAGCTCAAGGTCGACCAGGTCCTGGAGGTCAAGCCGTCCAGCGGCGAGGTCCCGCAGGGCTGCTGAGGAACCATCGCGCATGAATCGGCCGGCGGGATCCGGGGATGATCCCCCGCATCCCGCCGGTTCGTTTTTCCGCCCGCCGCGTGCGTCGAAGGGAAACGCATTACAATAGCAAGTTAATGCCCCGCCCGGAGAATATCCTGCTTTTCCTTGCGCTGGCCCTCCTGGGGGGCTCCTGCCGCCTTGCGGCGGAGGGCTCCTCCTGCGAATCGTGTCACAAGGGGATCGAGACCGCCTCCGCGACGCACGGCTCCTGCGTTTCCTGCCACGGAGGGGATGCCGCGTCCCGTGACAAGGAGGTTTCGCACAGGTCGATGCACGGCGGGAAGAACCCGTCGGCCCCCGCCGCGTGGGAGAAAGGGTGCGGGGATTGCCACCGGTACCAGCTCGAACGGGTGAAGACCGGCCTCATGTACACGAACGCGGGGATGATCCGGAACATCCAGCTCACGTGGGAGGGTGAGAACGGGAAAACATACGCTGCGCGGGAAGCGGAGACCCACGACGAGAAGGGCGCCCCGCTGCGGCTGGCGGGCGTAGCCGGTCTCGAGAACCTGTCCGGGGAGCTGTACCGGAAGTTCTGCTCCCTGTGCCACCTCGGGCTGGAAGCGGCCGGGCCTTTCGCCGCCGGCCACGCTTCCGGATGCGCCGCGTGTCACTTCCCCTTCAACGACGTCGGGAGCTACGAAGGAGGGGACCCCACGGTGCGCGGAAAGCGCCATTACTCCACGACCCACGCCCTCGTCCCCCTTCCGGACAACAAGGTATGCGCCCGCTGCCATAACCGGAGCGGGAGGATCGCATATTCCTACGAAGGGTTGAACGACGGCAACAACTCCCTCGTCCCCACCCGGGGCGGCGTCCCGGGACCGCGGATGACCAGCGACGACAGGAATCTCACGCACATCGCGCCCGACATCCATTTCGAGAAGGGGATGGACTGCATCGACTGCCACACCTCCCGCGACATCATGGGGGACGGGTACGCCTACGCCAACCTGTACCGGCAGGTCGAGACCGCCTGCGAAGACTGCCACGGCAGCGGCGATTCCCTTCCCCGGCACGGGGAGGTGACCCGGGAAAACGACGAGGCGGTCCGGGAATCCCGGGGCTACAAGGTGCCGGTGCGGCCGGGGATGCGGATGGCGCTCACGTCGAAGGGACGGAAGTACTCCAACGTCTTCGTCCTCGACAACGGCGTGCACGTCCTCGGGAAGCGCAGCGGGAGAATGCACCTGAGCAGGACGATCCGCGGCACGCCGGAACACACCGTCGCCGGCCACGAGCGGCTCGAGTGCCATTCCTGCCACTCGCGGACCGTCGCCCAATGCTTCGGATGCCACACCGCGTACGACCGGACGGAAGAGAGCATGGATCCCATCCGGGGGGAGATCACGCCCGGCGCCTTCAGCGAGACCGAGGATTACCGGAAGCTGTACCCGTTCCCGCTGGCGGTGAACCAGAAGGGGAGGATCTCCCCGGTGACTCCCGGATGCCAGACGTTCGTCACGGTGATCGACGAGCAGGGGAGGAAGGTCGCGGACGAGGCCGTGGCCCGCTTCCGGGGAAAGCGGCAGCTCCGGTTCGCGCCCTTCTTCTCGCACAACACGGGGCCGAAGGCGGTGGGGTGCGGGGAGTGCCACGGGAACCCCGCATTCCTCGGATTCGGGCAGCACGTGGTCGAGGGAAGGGACATCCTTGCGACGCTGCTGTGCGAAAGATCGGCCGACAAGCCGCTCGACGGCTTCCTCGCCATGCGGGGCGGCGAGGTCCGGGCCTTCTCGGCCATCGCCCGGGAAGGGTCGCGCCCGTTGAACGACAAGGAAGTGAAAAGGGTGCTCAAGGCCAACCTGTGCATCGTGTGCCATGACAAGGCAAAGGACAAGGACGATATCTACGCGAAGAAAATCGATTACCGCGACCTGGACGATCGGGTTCATCGCCGTCTTCTGGGCGGCCGTTAGCGCGGCGGCGGGTGCGCCCGCGGGGGAAACATGCTCCGCGTGCCACACCGTCGCGATGTCCGGGGCGCATGCGGGGGTCTCCTGCGGCTCCTGTCACGGTGCGGCGGGGGCGCCGCTCTCGGATCCCGCCTCGGGGAAGCACCGCGCGTCGGGATGCGCCGGATGCCACCCGCGATATGCCCCGGTGCTGGACGGCCCGATGGCGACACGCACGGCGGAGATCCGGTTCGTCGAGCGGACCTGGGGGCGCCACGACGCGGATTTCTACGGCCGGAACTGCGGTTCCTGCCATGTCTCGGGATGCCGCGACTGCCACCGCGGCTCCGGGCACCGGATCGGCCGGCCGGCGGGGGATGCCTGCCTGAGGTGCCACAAGGATTATTTCGTGGGGCAGGAGTTCCACGGCCGGGCCCCCCGGGAGGACCATCTCCGTTACCAGCGGGGGAAGGCTGTGGACGGTGTAACCTATCTGAAGATGCGGCCGGACGTCCACGCGGAGGCGGGGATGTCCTGCGCCGACTGCCACGGGATGGAAAGCCTCGCGCAGGGGCGGAAGTCGTCCAAAGGGTGCGCGGACTGCCACCGGCCGGGGAAGGGGCCGGTGGAGCACCGGATCCAGGCGCACATGCGCGGGCTGGAGTGTTACGCCTGCCATTCCGCCTGGGCCGCCCAGGAGTACGGGACATTCTTCCTCCGGTTCGGGTCGCTGAACCGGGCGGGCGCATTCCAGGTGCGGCGGAACGACGGCGTTTATGCGAAGAGCGCCTGGCTTCGGAGGCAGGACGCCCCTCCGCTGGGGAAGAACCGGGAAGGGAAGGTGAGCCCCATCCGCCCGCAGTTCATCGCGTACTTCACGGACGCGGGGGAGGTATCCGGGGCGGCCGTCGAGAACCGGCTCCTGGCGGCGGAATGGAAGGCGTTCTTCCCGCACACCGTGCGCAGGGGAGTCCCGCGCTGCGAGGGCTGCCACGAAAGCCCGGCCAGGTTCCTGCTGGAGCGGCCGCAGGACCGCATATACGACATTTCCCGGGACGGATTGGGACTGGCCTCCTTCTGGACGCAGGAGGGGCAGCGGGTGGCGAACGGGAGCTTCTACGACAATGCGGCGTTTTCGCGGATGTCCGCGAAAGGCCCGGAATATCAGCGGGCGTACATCGAGCGATGGAGAAGGTGGACCGAAAGCGTAGAGGCTTCCTCGGGGCGGTAGCGGCGGGCGCCGCGGCGCTCGCCTCCCTGTTGTTCCTGAGGAAGTTCCTCTCCCCGCGGCTGCCGGCGAAAAGCGCCTCGTTTTCGGTGCCCGCGGCCGAGGTGCCGCGGCACGGCGCGCTCGTGTACAACGAGCGGCGGGTGGCGGTCATCCGGGACGAAACGGGGTACCATGCCATCGGGCTTTCGTGCACGCATCTCGGGTGCACGGTTGCGGTGACTCCCGGGGAACTGGTCTGCCCCTGCCACGGAAGCGTGTTCGACCGGAGGGGGAACGTGCTCAAGGGGCCGGCGGACAAGCCCCTGCCGCGATACGCCGTGGAGGAAAAAGGGGACCGGCTCCTGGTCTACCTGTAGCGGAACGACACCGCATCGGAGGGCGATTGTTCGAGGATTTCGTCAGGCATCTCTTCCCCAGGGTCGTGCGCGAGCGGGACCTCTCGATCGCGTACACCTTCTGCCTGGGCGGGCTGGCCTTCACGGCGATGCTCCTGCTGGCGGTCACCGGCCTGCTCCTCCTCTTCTACTACCAGGCGACGCCGGAAGGCGCGTACCGGTCGATCCTGTTCCTAGAATCCTCGGTGACCGGCGGGAGCTATATCCGGGCCCTTCACCGCATGCTTTCCCACCTCCTTCTCTGCCTGGTCTTTCTGCACGTGCTCCGGGTAGTCCTCACGGGGGCGTACGCGGGCGCGCGGGAGCGGAACTGGATGACGGGCGTCGGGCTCCTCCTCCTCGCCCTGTTCGGCGCCTACACGGGGTACCTGCTGCCGATGGACCAGCTCTCCTTCTGGGCCACCCGGACCGGGATGGAGCTGCTGGCCGTGGCTCCCCTGGGAGGCGTCGTCCGGGACATCCTCGTTCCCGACGGCGTGGGGAAGCCGGTGTCGCTGCTCCGTTTCTACGCC
Organism: Thermodesulfobacteriota bacterium; assembly: GCA_040758155.1. NCBI lineage: Bacteria > Pseudomonadati > Thermodesulfobacteriota > Thermodesulfobacteriota bacterium. The sequence continues at coordinate 10,632 of JBFLWB010000194.1, read as the reverse complement.
CTGCACGTGGCGGTGGTCCCCGGGCTGATGTTCGCGCTGGCATTCGTCCATTTCTTCCTCGTCCGGAGGAACAAGGGGGTCCTTCCGTACCTGTGAGCGGCTACGTGAACAGCTCGCCGAAATTCTTCCGGCTCGTCCGCCGCTCGATGGCGGCGTTCGCCGCTTTCGCGCTGCTGCTCGCCGCCTTCGTGCGTGCGCCGCTGCAGGAGGCGGCGGACCCGGGGCGCGTCCCCAACCCGGTGAAGTCCGCGTGGTTCCTCCTCTGGATCCAGGAGCTGGTGAGCTACACGAACCTGCTCGTGTACCCGGCCTTTCTCCTGCTGATCGCCTTCCTCCTCCTCCCCCGGATCCCCTGCGGCGCCTTCCCGGAGAATGCGGAATGGAGCCTGCGCGCGCAGCGTCCCGTGAAATTCTTCGTGCTCGCCGCTTTTCTGCTGATCGTGATCCTCACCGCCGTGGCCGCTTTCTTCCGGGGAGAGAATTGGGAATTCGTGCTGCCCATCTGACCGCGGCCGTCCTCTTCCTGCTTCCGGGGACCGGCGCTTTCGCGGCCGCGAGGTCCGGCTGCCTCGACTGCCATCCCGTCCACTACGCGGAGTCCGGCGCCTGCACTTATTGCCACGGGGGGGACGGGAAGGCGAAGAGGGAAACGATCGCCCACCTGGGCCTCCATCCCGCAAAGTACAGCTATTTCCGGATGGAGGAGAGTCCTCCCGTCCGCCGCGGCCTCAAGCTGCTGGAGACCTCCGGGTGCCGGCGATGCCACGTCTCCGGCGGAAAGGGGATACGGCTCTCCGCCGACCTGGACTCGCTCATGTACCGGTCCGATCCGGAGCGGATCGCGGAGGCGATCCGCTCTCCCGCATGGTACATGCCGGATTTCCGGTTCGGAGAGGAAGCGATCGACGGCATGGTCAACGCGATCCTCTCGGCGTCGGCAAGGACGGGAAAGCCCGCGGGCGAGACCCCGGTGAAGGTCCATTTCGAGGACAAGGGGGCGGAAGACGTCTTCTCCCGGCATTGCGGCCCCTGCCACAAGGCGCTTACCGCCCGGCACGGGGGTCTCGGGAAGGGAAACATCGGCCCGAACCTGTCCGCCCTGTTCACCGCGGAGTACCCGAAGACCGCGCGCGGGAAGAAGCCGTGGACGCCGGAGCGGCTGCGGGCGTGGATCGCGAACCCGCGGAAGGAGCGTCCCGCAGCCCTGATGCCGCCGGTGCGGTCGGGCGAAAAGGATTTCCTTCAGATCGTTGAGCGATTGCGGATTGACAGGGATCGGATCCGCGATTAGTATGAGTTATGACTCATATAAGTAATGGCAGGTATGGTCCATGAATCCCGGGAACGTCGAAAGGTTCCTGAAGCTCATCGGGGATTCGAGCCGCCTGAAGATCCTGGCGAGCATCGGGTCGGGCGAGAAAACCGTTTCGGAGATCATCGCGGAGGCGGGGCTGCCGCAGACGCTGGTCTCCTTCCATCTCAAGATCCTGCGGGAACGGGAAGCCGTCGTCGCCAGCCGGAAGGGAGGGCCTTTCGTGCATTACCGCCTGCGGGACCCTTCCCTAATGAACCTCCTGGAGGCATGCGATGCGTACGTGGGGAAATTCGACGGATCGGGGGAGGACGCGACGGAGTTCGAGTGGCCCCCGTGGAAGACGATGTGCCGGATGATGCGCCGGCGGTAGCCCGCCGGAGAGGGAAAGGAGAGCTCATGGATCCTCGGGAGATGATGAAGGGGATGATGGGGGAAGGTTTCAACCCGATGGAGATGTGCCGGGGGATGGTGGGATCCGTCACCCGCTCGGCGGAGATGGCGGCCTACGCCACCCCGGAGCTTCGGGGGCTGTTCGAGGAGTGGCTTGGCCAGATCGAGGCGGAGATCCTCGAATTCCTCAAAGGGAAGGATACCGTCACCCCGGAAGAGGTGGCGGAACGCTTCAAGTTGTCGAAGGAGAGCGCGGTCTTCCTGGTTTCCAAGCTGGCCCGGGACGGGCAGATCCGGATCAGCGCGGGGCAGAACAAATGAAGAGCCTCCGGTCCGTTTTTGCGGTATTGGTCGCAGTGGTGATCCTGTCCGTCGGCCACCATGCGAATTCGTATGCCCGGTCATGGGAGGACACGCCGATGGGGCCGTGGATGTTCTGGGGAGGGGGGATGTGGATTTTCCCCCTGATCGGTCTTGCAATCTTCCTGTTCATCGTCTACCTCGTGTTCATCCGGGGTTCCGGCGGGAGCGGTCCTTTCTGCGGGTGGGGCGGCCAGGGGGGAGGCAGCCCCGGCTCGCAGACGCCGTTGGACGTGCTCAAGATGCGATATGCGAAAGGCGAGATCTCCCGGGAGGAATTCGAGCGGATGAAAAAAGACATATCCGATGACGGGGGACGCTGAGATGGCGCCCGGCGGGCTCGCCCTCTATTCCGTGCGGAACACCTTCGATAAACACTATGGGACGGGAACTCAAAAGGCGGAAGGGATGTACGAGGTCGGCGGCTTCGTCGTCCACTTCTTCAGTGAAGAGATGGTCCGGGAGCTGGCCGCCGGGTACGGGATCGTCGAGATCCGGCGCATGCAGGAAGGGGGCCTTCCGAGAGAGCTGTTCGGGGTGGTCCTGCGGAAAACCGTCCCGGACCGCCTCAGTACCACTCCACCAGCGAGAAGCCCACGGTAACCCACGTGGCCTTGTGGTTGTAGTCGATCAGGCTTTCTCCGTAGCCGTGGAAGAGCTGGACGCGCCCCCGCAGCGGATCGCGGATCGGAAACGCCCATTCGAACTGGACCGCCCCGTGGGACCGGCGGCCGCCGTGGAGCGAGTGCCTGCCCATCAGGGTGAACTGGTGCCCGCCCCACAAGCGGGTGACCGTCAGGTCGCCCCGGCCCAGGAAGTCCGCGATATCCGGGTTGTCGTCCTCCGCGGCGCTCTCGTCGATGCGGCGCCAGGGGCGCACGACCAGCACCCAGTCGTCGCGCTCCAGCCCGACGATGCCGATGATCCGGTTCCAGCTCCGGGATAGCGGGTCGCCGCGGCCGTTGGACTGGTGGTTGAGGCCGATGCCGGCCAGCCGCCCCTTCCACCCGAAGATCCTGTACTTGGTGCGCAGCGCGAAGATCAGTTCCGGCTCGTAGTTGGTCTCGCGGAACGGCCTCGAATTCGCGGTGTTGTAGACCTGCCAGCGCGAGGCCTGCGTGTAGGCGCCCCACAGGTCGCCGTTCTTCCCGAAGATGTTCTCCGCAAGCTTGAACTTCGTGCTGACCTGGAACTTGGCCTCGATCCGGTCCAGCTCCTGGGGCGCGGGAGCCGCGGCGCCCTGGTTCGGCGTGCGGGGGGTGGGGTTCCTGTCGCTGGTCCAGGAGTAGGGGGCCAGGTAGACCGGCTTGTAGGGGCGGAACCGGAACAGGCCGCGCTTCGCGTTCCTGGACAGCTCCCAGCGGCTGTCCAGCGGGCCGAAGCCCTCGTCTTCGTCGATGGTGCGCCCCATCTCCTCGTCGTAGCACTGGAGGCGCGCCGCGTTGTCGGCGATGGAGACGCACTCCTCCGGCGTCGAGTACGTCGACGATCCGGCTGCCGCCGCAACGGGCAAGCAGGCCGCCAGGAGCAGCGCCAGGAACGTCCGTCCCGCGAGCGATCCCATAGAGGTCCAGTATACGTTTCGCGCAACTCCATGCAATCCGGCGCCGTATCGGCAATAATTAATAAAGGTCCGGAGCGGAGAGAAGGAGGCGGCGGATGACGGAAGAGATCGGGGGAAGGCCCGTATTCGAGCTGGAGTGCCCCTGCTGCGGGGCGCGCATCGCGGTCGACGCCGAAAAAGGCGTCATCCTCGAAAGCCACGAGCGCGTCGATCCCCGGAAGGGGGCCGACCTGAAGGACGCGCAGCAGCTTCTCAAGGAGGAGTCGGAGCGCATCCACGACCGGTACCGCCGGATCGTCGCGGCGGACAAGACCCGCGGCGCCGAGATGGACAAGAAGTTCAAGGAGTTTTTCGAGAAGGCGAAGGATGAACCGGCGCCGAAGCCGGTGCGCGACATCGACCTGGACTAATTGCGGGGAGGCTCGATCGCGGGACGGAGGATCCAGGCGAGCGGCAGCGTGAACAGGACGGCCCCGGCCAGGACCGCCATCGTCGCCGGGATGCCCGCCGCGTCGGAAAGGAGGCCGAAGAGCGGCGGCCCGAGCGCGCCCGCGCCGATGCCGACGGTATAGAACAGGCCGTAGACGCGCGAGCGGCGTTCCGGAGTCACCAGCTCGGCGACCGTGCCGTAAAGGACGGACGACGTTCCGTTGAGCGCGACGCCCAGGACGGGCAGCAGCAGCAGCGAGGGCGCCAGGGGAAGCGCCAGGAGCAGGAGGATGCCCAGCCCCGTAGCCGCTTCCGTGACGAGGACCGTCCGGATGATCCCGACCCGCTCAGCCAGATGACCGCAGGCGAACTTTCCCACCGCCCCCCCCGCGAAGGTCGCCGCGAACGCCACTCCCAGCAGGTCCATGCCCGCGCCCTTTCCCAGCAGGAGGAACGACAGGTAGGTGAGGAAGACCGCCCGCGACCCGTTGTCGATGCCGTGGATCGCGGACAGGAGGGCGAAGCCGCGCGCGTCCCGGATGCCCCCGCGGTGGCGGGTGGGGGCATCCGGCGACTCCTCCAGGGGCGGCGCAGGGGCGACCGCAGCCGATCGGAACAGGAGGAACAGGCCGGCCGCGGCGAACAGCATGACCAGTCCCATCCCCCGCGCTGCCGGGCGCCATCCCACCCAGGCGGTCACGAAAGCGGCGGCGGCGGGCAGGAGCACCTTTCCCAGATCGCCGGAGAAATTGAACGTCCCGAGCGCCGCGCGGCGCCGCCCCTCCTCGTAGGCGCGGGAGACCATCGATGCGGAAAGCGGATGCTGGGCGCCGGAGCCCAGCCCCCCGATCGCCAGGAACGCGAGGAGCGGGACGAAGCCGCCCGCGGCGCCGAAGCGGAAGAACCCGACGGCCGTAAGGAACGTTCCGGCCGCCAGGACGCGCGGCTCTCCCCAACGCTCCGCCAGGAATCCCGCCGGCACCTGGAACGACGCGAGCGCGCCCGAGTACGCCGTCTTCAGCAGGCCGACCTGGGCGAAGGAGAGGGAGAATTCGCGCGCCCAGACGGGGAAGAGAATATAGAGGAGATCGGAGCAGCCGTCGTGCAGGAAGTGCATGACGCATGCGCCGGTGAGCGTAGCGCGGGGACTCCTGGACGTCGTTCCGGGGGATCCCGTCATCCGAGCGCCTACCGGATCCCGCCGATCGCGTTCAGCCCGACCCCCACGACATCGAACATCCCTTGCCTCCGTCGCCCGCAGATGTTTTCCTATAGTATCAACGAGCCGGAAGGGAAGTCAGGTCGGGGAGGACATGGGCGCGCACCTGCTCGTCGACGGCTACAACCTCGCCCGGTCCGGCGCGCTTCCGCTTTCGGAAGACCCCGCGTCGGAAGAGGGGCGCCGGGAGCTGTGCGAGCTCCTTGCCGAGTACGCGCGCGGAAAAGGATTCCGCCTGACGGTGGTCTTCGACGGCCGGGGAGCGGGAAGGCCCGAGCGGAGCCGGAGCGCGTTCAAGGGAGGCGCCGCCGTCTTTTCCTCCATGCGCGAGACGGCCGACGACGTGATCCGGGACATGGCCCGGAACGCCCCTGCGGGGACGGTCGTCGTGACCTCCGACCGGGGGTTGGCCGGGACGCTTCCTTCCAGGTCGGTCGCCGCCTCCTGCGCGGAATTCGCCGCGCGCCTGTTCGATCACCGGATGGAAAGCGTCAAGGGGGCTTCCGACGGGGATGAGGAGGCGCGACCCCGCGGGAAGAAGGGCGAGGGGCACAGGGCGAAGAAACGGGACCGGAAGCGCAATGACGCCCTGCGAAAGCTTTAAACCGGGCGAATCAGGCGAGCCGCTTCCTCATCGCCTTCTTCGCCTTCTTCACCTGCTTCTTGACGTCCTTGACCAGCCCCGACGTGAACCGGTCCTTCAGCTTCACGAACTCCTTCTCCTTCTTTTCGTACAACTTCACCAGGCGGGCGACGTCCTTCTCGAGCGAGTCGACGCGCCGCGCGAGCTGCTTCTCCACGCCGTCGATCTTCTTTCCGATCTTCTTCCCGATCGTCATGCCCCACCTCCCGTTCTCCAGGCTATAGCCATCTTATCACCGGGCGATCCGGCCGGCATTCATGCGAAGATGCGGACCACGAGGCCGCGCGCGTCATTTCTCCGGAACGAGCACGATGTCGAACCGGACGGATTTCTCCCCGCCGCGCAGGTAAAGCTGGGTCGTCAGCGGCTTGTGCCCCGGCGCGAACGCCTTGAAGTGGATGTGGATCGGGCGCCCCGGGTACTTGCCGGGAGGCACGGTCGTGAACTCGTAGCCGCCCGTTCCCCCGGTCGTCTGCATCCCCCGGAGGGAGTCGACGTACTTCCCGGAGCCGTCGGCGTGCCACCACTCGACGCGCGCCCCCGAAACGGGCCGGCAGTCGGGGTAGGAAAGCACCGACCCGGAGACCGCCAGCCCCGAACCTGTCGACGTCGTCTCCTTCGCCCCCGGTTTGTAGAAAGGACCCTCGGCGTCTTCCGGCGTGGGGACGCATTTCCCTTCCGCGCCATGGACCGCCCCGATCGGCATTGCCAGCGCCAGGGCGCACAGGCAGGCGAACGGCACCGCGAATATTTTCGAAACATGCCTCGTCATACGTCTTTAGGTGCCCGGCGGGGAGGGGAAGATTCGCCCCGCATCGGAAACGGTGAAACGTCCGTAAGGTTTCCGGCATTAAACTGAATAGATGACGGGAGGCGTGAAAACATGATCGACGCGAAAGGGCATGCTCGGTGGGGAGTAAAGGTCACGGGGGCGGCGCTCGCGGGAGTCCTGCTGCTTTCGCCGGGATGCGCGACGAACCCCGACGGCACCAGGGAATACAAGCGCACGGCGATCGGCGCCCTGGGAGGGGCCGCGGTGGGCGCGGGAGCGGGAGCGCTGATCGCGGGGCGGGGGCGCCGGGGGACGGGAGCCCTCATCGGAGGCGCCATCGGGGCGGCGGGAGGCGGCGCAGTCGGCGCCTACATGGACCGGCAGGCGGCGGAGATGAAGCGGCGGCTTCCCGAGGCGGCCATCGCCCGCGAGGGGGACAAGCTGTACGTCGCCCTCCCCTCGGCCATCCTGTTCGACGTCGACAAGACGGACATCAAGCCGGCGTCCAGGGATTCGATCGCGAGGGCGGCGGAGGTGCTGGTGAAGTATCCGGACACCTACATCACGGTGGAGGGGCACACCGATTCCACCGGGACCGCGGAATACAACCAGCGGCTCAGCGAGCGGCGGGCCGAGGCGGTCCGGGACCAGCTCTTGAGGGACGGGGTCCCCGCGGCGAGACTCGCCATCAGGGGATACGGGGAGACCGATCCCGTCGCCGACAACTCGACCCCGGAGGGACGGCAGTCGAACCGGCGGGTCCAGCTCGAGATCCGGCCGAACGAGAAGCTGAACGCTCAGCAGGGATAAGCTCCCGCGAGCCGAAGCAGGCGCCGGATGGTCCGCGTGTGCTTCCAGAGCGGCGGCCGCATGCCGAGCCCATGGGCGACCCGGTGGATTTTCCGCAACAGGGAGTGGTCCAGGAGATCCATGTCGAGGATGTTCATATGCCGGTCCCTGTACCCGTTCAGCCGCTTCTCCATCCATCGGGGATCGACGTCCGGCGAGACGTAGTATCTGGGAGAGAGCATTTCCCGCGGGGCGCAGGAGAGGAGTCCCTGTCTTCTCGCAACGGTTTCAAGCTCCGTTCCGGGATACAGGCGGATCCCCATATTGAAGAACGCGATATCGCCGGGGCGGATCCGGTTCGCGGCGAAACGAAGCGTTTCCTCCACCGTATCCGCCGTCTCGCCGGGGCCCCCGAGCAGGAAGATCCATGCGCAGGGCATCCGATGCCGCCCGACCGCCTCTGCGGCGCGATGGACATCGCGGGCCGTGTACCCCTTCCGGAGCCCCCGCAGCACGGGGTCCGAGGCGCTCTCGATCGTGATCCCGATGCTTGCGAAACCCGCGCGCTCCATCGCCGACAGGAGCGGATCGTCGAGTTCGCCGGGATTCAGCTCGAGGCAGTGGAGGCGCGCCTTGTGCCCGGACCGCGCAAGCGCATCGCATACGTTCATCGCGTGTTCGCGGGGCGCGTTGAATACGCTGTCCACGAACTCGATGTCCCGGTGCCCGGCGGCCGCGAGACGCGCGACGGCGTCGGCGACGCTGCCCGGATCCTTCAACCGGTACGCGCTCCCCTCGATCAGCGGGCAGGTGCAGTACACGCACCGGAAAGCGCAGCCGGTCTTGGAGCGGACCGGAACCGTCGCGAGGCGGGAACGGTACGCCGGCATGTCCAGCCACCGCTCGAAGTCGGGCGCCTCGCACGCGGACGAATAAGCGGAATCGGCGCAGGGCTGCGCCCGGTAGGCCCCGTTCTCTACGGTCGCGACGCCGGGCAGGTCGCGGAGGGCGGCTCCCCGGGAGATGCGCTCGAGCAGGAGGGGGAAGACCGTTTCCCCGTCGCCGACGACGCCGCAGGAAACATCCAGCCGGCGAAGGATCTCCTCGGGCATGATCCCGAGCGCGGGCCCTCCGAGGACGATCGGCGCGCCGGTGGCCGCCCGGACCGCGTCCGCGACCTCCCGCAGGCCGTCCATGAAGTCCACCGGGTTGCGCATGTCGGTATTGTCGATGTTCCGCACCGAGAGCCCCACGACGTCGGGCCGCATGCCGGACACCGCCGATTCGACGGCGGACACGGCGTCCTCCAGGAACATCAGGTCCAGGAGGCGGACGGTGTGCCCGAAGCGCTCGGCCGCCTCGGCGACGATGCAGGCGCCGATGGGGATCACGGGCATGGGAATGGTGTTCCGGTTCGCGCAGACGATCAGGACCTTCATGTTCGCATACGCCCCGGGATGTCGAATCCCGTCAGGCGGGACTCTCCGCGGCCGGCTCGGCCCCGGGATCGCCCGCGCCGACATTGAATCCTGAATCCACGTAGTGCACTTCGCCGGTCACGCCGGAAGCCCAGTCCGAAAGGAGGTACGCCGCGGCGTTCCCCACCTCGTCCTGCGTCACGTTCCGCTTGAGCAGCGCGCCCCGGGCGTTCTTTTCCATCAGCCGGCGGAAATCCCCCACGCCGGAGGCGGCCAGCGTGCGGATCGGCCCGGCAGAGATCGCGTTGACGCGGATCCCCTCCGGCCCGAGGTCCTGCGCCAGATAGCGGGTCGCCGCCTCGAGGGCGGCCTTGGCCACGCCCATCACGTTGTAGTTCGGAACGGCGCGCACCGCCCCGAGGTAGCTCATCGTCAGCATGGACCCTCCCGGCCCCATCAGCCGGGCCGCCCGCTGCGCGCAGGCAATGAAGGAATAGGCGGAGATATCCAGCGCGAGGTGGAAATCGGCCCGCGATGTCTCCCGGAAGGCGCCCTTCAGCGTTTCCCTGTTGGCGAAGGCGATGGAGTGGACCATGAAGTCGAGCCGCCCCCATCGGTCGGCGACCTTCGCGAAGAAATCGTCGAGCTGGGCGTCGCTGCCGACGTCGAGCGGCTCCACGAAGCCCGCGCCGATCGAAGCCGCCAGCGGCTGGACCCTCTTCATCAGCGCCTCGCCGAGATAGTTGAATCCGAGCTCGGCTCCCTCGCGGCGGCACGCCTTCGCCACGCCCCATGCGATGGACTTGTCGTTGGCGACGCCGAGGATCAGCCCCTTCTTTCCTTCAAGGATTCCCAATAGACACCCCCTACTTGAAGGTATCGAGCACGTACGCCGCGATCGCGCGGGCTTCCGCCTCCGGGATCGATTTCCCGTCGTATTTCGGCATCCCCGGGCCGGGATTGCGGATCAGCCGGACGATGTCGTCGGTTGTTCTGACGCCGTTCGTCTCCAGGTCCTTCCGGTGCAGCGATTTCCCGGGCCGGATGATGTTTCCGCCGCCGGCATGGCAGGCATTGCAGTATTTCCTGAAAGACGCCTCCCCGGAAATCATCGCCGGCGTTCCGGCCGCCGGATCCTTAGGCGGCTCCGCCGCCGCGGCAACCTTTTTCCCCGTACCGTAGTTTCTTGCTAAGTAGGAGGCGATGGCTCCCGCGTCCGCGCCGGAGATGTCCGCGCCATAAACCTTGCGCATCTTTTCCACCGTCCCGGCCCACGCGTCGGGGGAAAGCTTCGGCTGCGTCGCGATGTAATCGAGACTGTGACAGGCGCTGCAATTGGATACCGTGACGACCTTGCCTTCGTCATCGGCAAGGGAGGTTTCCACAACGGGCAGGACGATGGAACGCACAGATCCGCCTTCCTTCGCATAAGCGGATGCGGCGGCGGCCATCAGGATCGCGAGGACGGCCAGTTTCTTCATGTTCCCTCCTCCCGCCCTATCGGACGTTCACTTCGGTCTTCACGACGGTGTTCCACATGTACCCGGAGGGGTTCCAAAGCCGGCCGGAAGGCTGCGATTCGCCGATGCGGTTCGTGGCCTTCGCCATCAGGCGGTACGCGCCCGCCTTTCCGGGCTTCCACGGATAGCGCCACTGGATCCAGGAATATTTCCCGAGGTCCTTTCCGAGCGTTGCCGTCCCCCAGCTCTTTCCGCCGTCCGTGGACACGACGA
>JBFLWB010000193.1 GCA_040758155.1 Thermodesulfobacteriota bacterium | reverse complement strand
CACGGTATCCCGGTGCGCCGGTGAGAACAGCTCCCGGGTCCGCCGGTTGAGCGGCTCCCGGTCCGCGAGGATGAAGTAGACCAGGAACGGGATGAAGCTCAGCGAGAAGACGACGCCGGTCAGCGATCCGAGCCCCTGCAGCAGGAAGCCCGCGATGGAATCCCCGTCCTGTGCGGAAGGGCCCGGCAGGGCCCTTTCCCGGGCCGGAGAAGGGGAGAGGGAGATTCGCCGGCCGGCCTCCTCGAGGATCTCGCGCGTTTCCCGGGCCTTCTCCGACAGGCTCTGCACCAGCGGGGCCGAACGGATCCTTTCGGCGATCCCCGGGATGTCCTCGAGGAAGCTCCCCACCCCGAGATATGCGAGGTAGAGGAGGCCGTACAACAGCGCGATGAAAAGGAACACGACGATTCCGCCGGCGTACTGCCGCCGCATCCCCGTGCGTCGGCAGAGGAAGCCGACGATCGGCTCGAGGGCGAAGGCCAGGAGGGCGGACGAGAACAGCGTGATGAACACGGAGGCGCCGAAGTACAGGAGCGCCAGGACGCCCAGGGTGGCGAGCACGGCGATCCCGACGCGGACGGCCCGGAGGTCCTCCGCGAAACGGCGCAGCCTCTTGTCGGCTTCCTGGATCTCCGGAGGCGTTTCCCCGCCTGCCGCGTTCGGTTCGCCCATTCCATAAATATAACGTGATATCCTTGATCCCGGATAGGGAAGGACGGGGGCGCCATGTACCACGCCATCGAGATCCGCGTCCGGTTCGGGGAGACGGACCCCTACGGCGTCGCGTATTTCGCCGCGATCCTCGATTACTTCAAGCGGGGGATGGACGAGTATCTCCGGTCCCGGGGGATCGCTCCCGGCCTGGCCTACCGCAATCCGAAGGAGCGATACGGGTTCCCGGTGGTCGCGACCCGGTGCCGCTACCGCTCCCCCGTGCGGTTCGACGACCTGCTCACCCTGCGGACGCGCGTGGTCCGCGTCGAAAAAAACGGCGCCACCTTCGGATTCTCGCTGTTCCGGACGGAGGCGGGGAAGGACCTCCTCGCGGCCGAGGGGAGCATCTCCTGCCGCTCCATCGACGCTTCCTGGAAGCCGGTGCCTCTCCCCGCCGAGCTCGCCGCCGTTTTATCCCGCCGCTGACCGCCCGATCGCGTCGTCCAGTTTCCCGCGGATGCGGGACACGAGCCGCTTCAGCGCGTCCGGGGCGAGGTTCCGCCCCTCGATCTTGAAGACGTCCGCCCCCGCGCGGATCCACTGCGGGAGCTCGTCCTCCGTCGGGCGCGCCTCCCGGGGGACCGGAAGCCCCCGGCAGACGAGGCGGCACCCTCCGCCCCGTTTCGGCGACGCCGGTCCGCCGTCCGGGCATTCCGCCGCGTATCCCGTCAGCCCGCATCTGCCGTGGAGGAGGAACTCGGGGCGGCACCAGGCGAAGACCTCGATCCGCAGCCCCGACGCGCGCTTGATGGCGGAAACCTCTTCCGGGCGGACCGCCGACGGGAGGACGACGGCGTCGGCGCCGAGGTCGCGGCAGGCCATCGCGTCCTCCGGATTCACGACGGACAGCCCCACGGAGGCGCAGATCGGCAGACCGGGGAGCTCCTTCCGCGCCAGGGCGATCAGTCCCGGGTCGTTCAGGATGATCTCGGAGACTCCTTCCGCGGCGAGCCGCCGCAGGGCGGAGAGGAAGGCGGGAAGCTCCCCGGAGGACGGAACGGCGTTCACCGCCGCGTGGAGCCTCCTCCCGGCGCCGGCGCAGTCCGCCGCGGCCCGCCCGGCCTCCTCGAGGGGGATTCCCGAGCCCCCGCCGCGCGAGAGGCCGCGGATCCCGACGTAGACGGCGTCGGCTCCCGCCGACAACGCGGCGCCCACCGCCGGGAGCGAACCCGCCGGCGCGAGCAGAATCGGGTACCGTGGAAGGGGATCGAACGGCATCGGCCCATTATATCCCCCGCGCCGCGAGGCGGTCGTTTCCGGGGGGCGAAATTTTTTTGATTGACACGGGGACGTTCTCGGGTATTTTATGCCCTTGCTGTATCAGCCCGATTCCCTGCGCAAGGCGGAAAACGGAAACGATATGACCTACCAATTCGCAACGATCCTCGTGTTTATGGGATTTGCGGCATTCGTGGTCCTCGCGTTGAACACCGTCACGTGGCTTCTTTCCCCGAAGGCGCCCAACGCGGTCAAGGCGTCCACCTACGAATGCGGCGAGATTCCGTTCGGGCAGTCCTGGGTCCAGTTCAACATCCGGTTTTACGTGATCGCCATCGTCTTCCTCATCTTCGACGTGGAAGTGGCGCTCCTGTTCCCGTGGGCTGTCGTCTTCCGGAAGCTGGGGTGGCTCGCCTTCGTGGAAGCGTTCATCTTCATCGTCATCCTGCTTGCCGGCCTGGCGTACCTCTGGAAAGAGGGCGACCTCGACTGGGTCCGCACCCTCCAGGACGCCCCGGCGAAAAGGGGCGTCAAATGAGCCAGGGCCCGGCGAAGCGCAAGACCAAACCGATCAAGTCCAACATCTTCGATGTGGTTCCCGCTCCCGCGGAGCTGCCCAAGAACGTCATCCAGAAGAACATCGAGCGGGTCCGGGGGACCTGCCAGGGCGGCGAAGGGTTCGTCGAGGTCGGCGTCGCGGACCTGTTCATCAACTGGTGCCGTAAAAGCTCCCTCTGGTACCTCTTCTACGCGACGGCGTGCTGCGGCATCGAGCTGATGCAGGGCGGCGCCTCCAAGTACGACTTCGACCGCTTCGGCGCGGTGTTCCGCGCGACCCCCCGGCAGGCCGACCTGCTGCTGGTGTGCGGCACGATCTCGCACAAGATGGCCGAACGGGTGCAGCGGCTTTACCACCAGATGGCGGAGCCCAAGTGGGTCATCGCCATCGGGGCGTGCACCATCACCGGCGGCCCGTTCTACAAGGACTCCTACTGCGTGGTCAAGGGAGTCGACCTGATCCTGCCCAAAGTCGACGTCTACGTCCCCGGCTGCCCCCCCCGCCCCGAGGCGTTCATCGACGGCATCATGAACCTGCAGAAGCTCATCATGCAGACCAAAAACTTCGGCAATAAAGCGTGAAGGGCGGGACGAAACCATTGGATGCCCAGGCGATCTTCGAAAAGCTGAAGGGGAAGTTCGGCGCCGCCGTCGTGGAACTCCAGTCGGGAAGCTTCAACCCCAACTTCGTGGTCGTTGACCCCCGCTCCATCCGGGAGATCTGCAGGTTCCTGAAGGAGGATCCCGAGCTTCGCTTCGGGTCCGTCATGTGCATCTCCGGCGTGGATTACAAGGACCGGTTCGCCGTGGCGTACCACCTGAACTCGATGGAGCTCGGCCACTCGATCGGCATCAAGGCGCATCTCCCCCACGACAACCCCTCCATCCCCTCGGTGGACCCGGTCTGGAAGGCCGCCATCTACCAGGAGCGGGAGACGTACGACCTGGTCGGGATCGTGTTCGAGGGCTCGTGCGACCCCAACCGGATCCTCCTGCCGGACGACTGGGAAGGGCACCCGCTCCGGAAGGATTACCAGTACCCTGAGCACTACCACGGGATCAAGATATGACGGAACAAATCAAGGAAGCGCTCCGCACCGACGAGTGGACCATCAACATGGGTCCGCACCACCCCTCGACGCACGGGGTGCTGCGGATCGAGCTGACCACCGACGGGGAGATCGTCAGCAAGGCGAGGCCCACGCTGGGCTACCTGCACCGCGGCATGGAGAAGATCGGCGAGCGGGTCGCCTGGTCGCAGTTCATGCCGTTCACGGACCGGGTCGACTACCTCGCGGGGATGAACTGCAACTGCGCCTATGCGTGGTCCGTCGAGAAGCTGGCGAAGATCGAGGTCCCCGAGCGGGCCGAGTGGATCCGCGTGCTCGTCTGCGAGCTGAACCGGATCTCGTCGCACCTCGTCGGATGGGGTTCGTTCTGCGCCGACATGGGCGCCTTCACCCCGTTCGTCTACGCCATCCGCGAGCGGGAGTGGATCAACGACCTGTTCGAGATGGTCTGCGGGCAGCGGCTGACCTACAACTACGCCCGGATCGGCGGGGTCGCCCACGACCTCCCGCCGGGCTTCCTCGACAAGACCCGGGAATTCTGCGACTATTTCGAGCCGCTGATCGACGAGTACAACGACCTGATCTCCTACAACAAGATCCTGGTCCACCGCCTGAAGAACGTCGGCGTGATCTCCGCGGAAGACGCGATCGAGTGGGGGCTGGCGGGGCCGAACCTCCGCGGCTCCGGCATCGCGTACGACGTCCGGAAGGACGACCCGTACTCGGTGTACCCGAAGATCGACTTCAACGTGATCGTCGGCACCGGCGAGCGCGGGACGCTGGGCGACTGCTTCGACCGGTACATGTGCCGGATCAACGAAATGCGCGAGAGCGTGAAGATCATCCGGCAGGTCGTCGCGCAGATCCCCGACGGCCCGGTCCGGGCGAAGGTGCCGCGCGTGTTCAAGCCGGCGGCCGGCGAGGCCTATTTCCGGGCGGAGAACCCCCGCGGCGAGCACGGCTATTTCCTGATCAGCGACGGCGGGACGAACGCCTACCGCATGAAGATCCGCACGGGCTCCTTCATGGCGATGAACATCTTCGAGAAGATCTCCCGGGGCGTCATGATCTCCGACATCCCGGCCCTCATCGGCAGCTTCGACATCATCCTAC
>JBFLWB010000192.1 GCA_040758155.1 Thermodesulfobacteriota bacterium | reverse complement strand
TCCTCGAGATCACGCTCCCCGCGTCGCTGCTCCTCGCGGTCCTGCTCGCCCTCGGCCGCCTCGCCTCGGACTCCGAGACGACCGCGCTTTCCGGGGCCGGAGTGGGGATGCGCGGGATGGTCCCGCCGGTCCTGATCGCCGCGGGAGTCGTCTTCTCCGCATCGCTGCTCGTGGCCTGGAAGGGGATCCCCTGGGGGTACCGCGAGACGCAGCGCACCCTGGCGAAGATCCTCGCCGAGCGCGCGGGCGCCGGGGCGTCGGAGCACGTCTTCCGGGAGATCGCGCCCGACGTCGTCGTCTACACCGACCGCGTGTCGCCGGACGGCCGCCGGATGGACGGCGTCTTCCTGTCCTTCCGCTCCCCCGGCGGGGAGCCGCTCCTCGTGTTCGCGAAGGAGGGGCTCTTCTCCCGCGCGGCGGGCGACGGCGCGACGGGCATCGAGCTCTCCGACGGGGCGATCCACGCCGACGACCCGGGAAAGCCGCTGTACCGGGTCGGTTCCTTCGGGCGGATGGACTTCCGGGTCCCCGTCGACGTCCCGTCCGTCATCGGGGAGGAGCCGAAGGGGATGACGCTGCCGCAGCTCGCCGAACGGGTCCGGCGGGGCGGCGCCCCCGTGAAGGGGGCGAACTACCGGTATCATTTCCACCGCCGGCTCTCGCTGGCCTTCTCCTGCATCTCCTTCGGCCTCCTTGCGATCCCGCTGGGGATGACCCAGCGCGCCCGCGGAAAATCCTCCGCCTTCGCCGTGACGGTGGCGCTGGTCATCCTCTACTACCTCTTCATCGCCGCCGCGGGCATGCTGGAGGGCCGATTCCCGCGGGGCATGATCGCGGCCCTCTGGGCGCCGAACGCGCTCGGGATCCTCTTCTCCGCATGGATCGTGCGGCGGTCGGAGCGCCGCCAGGATTTCCTCCCCGCGGGGATGCGGCGCCTACTGGCGGGAAAATGACGGTCCTTTCCCGTTACATGTTCCGGGAGTTCGCGCGGGCCGCGGCGGCCTGCATGCTCGGCTTCATGATCCTGTTCCTGGTGATCGACTTCGTGAACAACGTCGAGCGGCTCCTGCGCAACGCCGCGAGCTTCGAGGAGATCGGCTGGTATTACCTCTCGATCCTGCCCAAGGTGTTCGTGATGATCTCGCCCGTCGGGACGCTGCTGGCCGTCCTCGTCGTCCTCTCCGCCCGGATCCGCGGCAACGAGCTGACGGCCATGCACTCCGGCGGGTACAGCCTGGCGCGGATCTGCCTCCCGGTGATGGTCGGCTGCCTCCTGGTTTCGGCGTTGACGCTTCTGTGCTCCGAGTATCTGGCGCCCGAGGCCAACCGCCGCTCCCGGGAGATCCAGCGGCTCCGGATGCGCCCGGACAAGGTGGCGGCCCAGTTCTCCGGAAAACGGTACTGGATGCGGGGGAAAGGGGGGATCCTCTCGGCCACCCTCGTGGACGCGGGTTCCCGGTCGCTGAAGGGCTTCCTGTACTTCGAGCTCGATCCCGCCTTCCATCCGGTCCGGCGGATCGAGGCGCGGGAGGCCGGCATCCTTCCCGACGGCTCCTGGAAGCTGGTCCGCGGGGAGGAGCGGCGGCTGGGGAACGATTCGCCGGCGGAGCCGTTCGAGACGCGGATCTACCGCATCCCCGAAACGATCGAGGGGTTCCTCGACGGAGAGACGCCGCCCGAGGAGATGACCTACGCGGAGCTGTCCGGCTACGTCGACGAACTGAGGAAGCGGGGGTTCGAGGCCCGCCAGCACGAGACGGACCTCCAGGCCAAGGTCGCCTACCCCCTGCTCAACGTCCTGATCGCGATGCTGGCGATCCCGTTCGCCCTCCGGAGCCCCCGGTCGGGCGGCGTCTGGCGCAGCATCGGCCTGGGGCTCCTGGTGGGATTCGCCTGCTGGGTGGTCCTGTCCGCCTCCCTCTCGATGGGGAAGAAGGGCGTCTTCCCTCCCGCGGTCGCCGCCTGGCTCCCCGGCGCCCTCTTCGTCGGCGCCGGCGCCGCGCTGTACCGCGGCGTGAAGGGCTAGGTCCCCATCTCCCAGGAGGAGAGGTACTTCTTCTGCTCCGGGGTCAGCCGGTCGATCCGGACCCCCGAGGCCGCCAGCTTCAGGCGCGCGATCTCCCGGTCGATGGCCTCCGGCACGGGATGCACGTCCTTCGAGAGCCGGCCGTGGTTGCCGATCATGAATTCCACCGACAGCGCCTGGTTGGCGAAGCTCATGTCCATGACGTTCGAGGGGTGCCCCTCCGCGGCCGCGAGGTTGATGAGCCGCCCCTCCCCCAGCACGTGGATCGCGCGGCCGTCCGGGAGCTTGTACTCCTCCACGTAGGGCCGGACCGTCCGCACCGACTTCGCCATCTTCCCCAGCGCCGGGAGGTCGATCTCCACGTTGAAGTGGCCGGAGTTGCATACGATGGCCCCGTCCTTCATCCGGGCGAAATGTTCCCTGCGCAGCACATGGAGGTTGCCCGTGACGGTGCAGAAGATGTCGCCGATCCTCGCCGCGTCGGCCATGGGAGCCACCTCGAAGCCGTCCATCATCGCCTCGAGGGCCGGCAGCGGGTCGATCTCCGCGACGATCACGCGCGCGCCCATCCCCCGGGCCCGCATCGCCAGCCCGCGCCCGCACCAGCCGTAGCCGGCCACCACGAAGCAGCGCCCCGCCAGCAGGCGGTTCGTCGCGCGGAGGATCCCGTCGATCGTCGACTGCCCCGTCCCGTACCGGTTGTCGAAGAAATGCTTGGTCTTGGCCTCGTTCACGGCGACGATGGGGTACTTGAGCACCCCCTTCCGCCCCATCGCGGCCAGCCGGATCACGCCGGTCGTCGTCTCCTCGGTCCCGCCATGGATGGCCGGGAGGTACTCCTTCTTCTCCGTGTGGACCACCGAGACGAGATCCGCGCCGTCGTCCATCGTGACGTTGGGCCTCAGCGCCAGCGCCGCGAGGATGTGCCCGTAGTACGTCTTCCGGTCCTCCCCCTTGATGGCGTACACCTCGATCCCGTCGTTCTTCACGAGGGAGGCCGCCGCCTCGTCCTGCGTGGAGAGCGGGTTCGAGGCGCACAGCGAGACCTGCGCCCCTCCCGCCGAGAGCACCTGCATCAGCGCGGCGGTCTCGGTCGTCACGTGGAGGCACGCGGCGATGCGCACCCCCTTCAGCGGCTTCTCCTTCGAGAAACGCGCGCCGATGGAGCGCAGCACCGGCATGTCCTTTTTCGCCCACTCGATCCGGTCGCTCCCCGCGGAGGCGAGGCGGATGTCCTTTACGTCGTATCCCTTTCCCTTCTTCATGTCCGGTTTCCCCCCGTCCCTTTCATGCGCCGTGCCCGGCCGCCTTGCGCAGCGTCTTCGCCTTGTCGGTCCGCTCCCAGGTGAATTCCGGCAGCTCCCTCCCGAAATGGCCCAGGGCCGCCGTCTTGCGGTAGATGGGACGCAGGAGGTTCAGCTCCCGGATGATCCGCGCGGGGCGCATGTCGAAGGTGTCGAGGATGGCCCGGCGGATCTTCTCCTCGGGGACGGTCGCCGTCCCGAAGGTCTCCACCAGGATCGACACCGGCTCCGCGACGCCGATGGCGTAGGCGAGCTGGAGCTCGCACTTCCGCGCGAGCCCGGCCGCGACGACGTTCTTGGCCACGTATCTCCCCATGTAGGCGGCGCTGCGGTCCACCTTGGAGGGGTCCTTCCCGGAGAACGCCCCCCCGCCGTGCCGGCTGAAGCCGCCGTAGGTGTCGACGATGATCTTCCGCCCCGTGAGCCCCGTGTCGCCGTGGGGGCCGCCCACCACGAACCGGCCGGTCGGGTTGATGTGGAACTTCACCTTCTTCGACATCAGCTCCTTCGGGACGGCCTTCCGGACGACCTCCTCGATCACGCCTTCCGTGAGCGCCTTGCGTCCCACGTCCTCGGAATGCTGGGTGGAGCAGACGACCGCGGTGACCTCGCGCGGGACGCCGTCCACGTAGCGGACCGTCACCTGGCTCTTCCCGTCCGGGCGGAGCCACGGGAGGATCTTCTTCTCACGCGCTTCCGTCAGCCGGGCGCAGATCCTGTGGGCGAAGGAGATCGGCATCGGCATCAGCTCCTTCGTGTCGTCGCAGGCGAACCCGAACATCATCCCCTGGTCGCCCGCCCCCTGCTTGTCCTCCGACCCCCGGTCCACTCCCTGGGCGATGTCCGGGGACTGCCGGTCGATCGCCGTGACCACCGCGCAGTTGTGCGCGTCGAACCCCTTGCTGTCCCCGATGTACCCGATCTCCGTAATGGTCCTGCGCACCACGTCGGGGAAGTCGACCAGCGCCTTCGTGGTGATCTCGCCGGCGACCACCACCAGCCCGGTGGACACCAGCGTCTCGCACGCCACCCGCGAGCGCGGGTCCTGCCGGATGATCTCGTCGAGCACCGCGTCGGAGATCTGGTCCGCGACCTTGTCGGGATGCCCTCCCGTGACGGACTCGGAAGTGAAGAGGAACTCGTTCATTCGTCCATGCTCCTGTCTTTGTATGGGGTGGTTTCGGGCGTAAAGAGTATATGCTAAAAGCGTTCCGTCGGAAACAGGTCTTCCATCTTCTTCCGCAGGATCCGGCCGATCTCCCCCGCCGTGGAGTGCAGGAGGAGCTCGTTGACGAACTCCTTCGCCTCGTACGCCACCGACTTCCGGAGGATCCGCTTCACGCGCGGGATCGCGGTGGCGTTCATGCTGAGCTCGTCGAGCCCCATCCCGAGGAGCACGTAGGAGTAGAATGGCTCCCCCGCCATCTCTCCGCACATGGCGACGGGGATCCCGGCGTCGTGCCCCGCCTCCACGATCCGGCGGATCAGCCGCAGGATCGCCGGATGCAGCGGCTCGTAGAGGTAGGAGACGTGCTCGTTCACGCGGTCGATCGCCAGGGCGTACTGGATCAGGTCGTTCGTGCCGATGCTGAAGAAGGATACCTCCTTCGCCAGCAGGTCCGCCACGATCGCCGCGGAAGGGATCTCGATCATGGCGCCGATGGACATCCCCTTGTCGAAGGGCACGCGCTTCCGGCGCAGGTCGGCCCGCACCTCGTCGACCACGCCCAGCGCCTCCTGCAGCTCCGCCACGCCGGAGATCATCGGGAACATCATCTGGACCCGCCCGAAGGCGGACGCCCGCAGGATGGCACGGATCTGGGCCTTGAAGATGTCCTTCTGCTTCAGGCAGAACCGGATCGCGCGGAGCCCCATCGCCGGGTTCATCTCGTCCGCGAGGTCGAGCTGGGAGGCGAACTTGTCGCCGCCCAGGTCGAAGGTCCGGATCGTGACCGGGTGCCGCTGGAACTTCTCCACCACCTTCCGGTACGTCTCGAAATGCTCCTCCTCGCCGGGCAGGTCCTTCCGGTTGAGGAAGAGGAACTCCGTCCGGTACAGCCCCACGCCGATCGCGCCGCTGCGGAGGGCGACGCCCGCCTCCTCCGGAAACTCGATGTTGGCCAGCAGCGACAGCGACTTGCCGTCCCTCGTGACCGCGGGCAGGCGCGCGAACTTCGCCAGTTCGCGGGTCCTCTGGGCGAAGGCCTTCCGCTTCTCCGCGTACTCCCGGACGGTCTCCTCCGTCGGGTCGAGGACGACCGTCCCCGCCTCCCCGTCGATGATGACCGTCCCCTCGGCGCTGTACTCCTCGGTGATCCGCTCCAGCCCGACGACGGCCGGGATCCCCAGCGACCGCGCCGTGATCGCCGTGTGGGACGTCCGGCTCCCCACGTCGGTGGCGAAGCCCAGGACGGGGCTGTTCAGGATCTGCGTCGTGTCCGCCGGAGACAGGTCGTGGGCGATGACGATCACCGGCTCCCGGATCGTCGCGATCGAGTCGAGCTGCCGCCCCGCCAGGTTCTCGAGGACGCGGTGGCCGATCTGGCGAAGGTCGTGGCCGCGCTCCCGCAGGTAGGGGTCCTCGATCCGGTGGAACGTCTCCAGCAGGTTCTGCAGCACCTTGCTGAAGGCCCAGTCCGCCGTGAACTGGTTCTCCCGGATCAGCCGGGTCGTCTGCTCGAGGAGCATCGAGTCCTCGAGCAGCGCCAGATGGACCGACAGGATCTGGTAGTTCTCCGATGCGGGATCCTCCAGGGTGTCCCGGATCGCCCGGACCTGCTCCTTCGAACGCGCCAGCGCCCGCTGGAAGGCCCCGACCTCCTCCTCGACCTTCTCGTGGCTGACGGTGGACATGACCGACCGGGGGAGCGCGCGGTTCAGGAAGAACCCCTGGCCGACGGCGATCCCTGCGGAGGCCGGGATCCCCTTCAGAACGCGCATCTTCCGATGCCCTTCCACGCTCCCTACTCCTCCCCGAACTTCCGCTCGATCAGGTCGCCGATGGCGAGAAGCGCCGCGTCGGCGTCCTCCCCGCTGGCCCGCACCAGGATCTTCGTGTCCTTCGGCGCCGCCAGCATGAGGACCCCCATGATGCTCTTCCCGTTGACCTCCAGCCCCTCCCGGACCAGCCGGACCTCCGAGGCGTACTGGTTCGCGACGCGCACGAGCTGCGCGGCCGCCCGGGCGTGCAGCCCCAGCTTGTTCCGGATGTCGAATTCCCGTTCCGCGCTCACCGCCACAGGATCAGCACCCCCAGGAGAAGGAGAAACAGGAGGATCTCCGAAGGGGAGACCCCCTTCCGGAACATCATGGTCACGCACTGGATGGCCGCCGCGCCGATCAGGAACAGGGTGAGGGCGTGGAAGCCGGTCGCCCCGAAGAAGGCGTACTGGCCGGTGTAGATCCCCGCGTAGGCCCCGGCCAGGATCGCCGCCGTCAGCTTCAGCCGGCTGCTCCTGGCGCTGAAGTCCTCCTTCTTGAGCCAGCCCACCGCCGCCTCCTGCCCCTCCAGCCCCGCGGCGAACCCCCGGCGCCGGAGGACGAGGTGCACGGCGTTGTACAGCAGGAGCAGGGCGGCGATCCCCGCCGCCGGATGGAGCAGCGAGAGGATCGCCCCCGCGACGGACGCCGTCGGCCGCAGCGACCCCCAGAAGAAGGTGTCGCCGATCGCCCCCAGCGACCCCATCAAACCCAGCTTGAACGCGCCGATCTCCTTCGGGTCGGTCTCCCCCGCGGCCGCGCGCTCCTCCAGCCGCATCCCCGCGCCGACGACCACGGCCCCCATCACGGGATGGGTGTTGAAGAATTCGAGGTGCCGCTTCACGCTTTTCAGCGCCTCTTCCGGCCGCGCGGTGTAGATCTCGCGCAGCGCCGGAAGGATGGCGTAGCCGAATCCCACGTTCTGCATGCCGACGTAGTTCCAGCAGCCCTGGATCAGGAACTGCCGACGCCAAACGCTTTTGCGCGTCCCGTCGGAGATCCCCGGCATCGTCACACCACCCACTGGTAGAACACGGTCGCCCCGAACGCGACCGCCATCGTCAGGAAGAAGATGTGGGCGGTCTTCCCGGTCCGCCCGCAGGTGAACACGGATGCCGCGCCGATCAGCGGAAGCACCGGCGCGAGCGCGGTGAAATCGAGAACGATCGCGGTGCCGAAGCGGGGGAGCAGCAGCTTCGAGACCGCGACCCCGGCCCCGGAGAACAGCAGGGAGAGGAGGACACCGGTCGCGGCGAACAGCGTGAGGCCCGCCAGCAGGCCCTGCTCCACCGCCTTGAGGTCCCCCCGGTCCACCGATTCCCGCGTGATGCGGGCGATCCGGCCGTTGATCTTCCGGATCATCCGGTCCGGCAGCTTCCCCAGCTCCGCGAACAGCACCGAGAGCAGGATCAGGGCGGTGAAGGTCCCGCTGTCGACGAGCGATCCCCCGGCGACGGCCGCGGCGGCGGAGCCCGCGAAGACGGCGGCGCCCGTGTCGTCGGGCGGCAGGGAGGCCCCGACGGGGAGGTGGACCAGGTAGATCAGCTCCAGCACCGCGCCGACCTGCGCCCCCGCCATGAAGTTCCCGAAGATCCCCCCCATGATCGTGGACACGACGAGCGGGCGGTGGAGCATGAGCTGGCAGGCGGCGGTCCGGTCGAGGTAGCAGAGCCCCCCGATCAGGCCGGCGAGGAGGAAGCGCCAGGCCATATCAGTCGGTCTCCGCCTCGAACGACATCCCCGGCTCGAACGGCGTCCCCCGCACGCAGACCGTCACACCGTGGCTTCGGAGCCACTTGAGCGCCTCGAAATCCTCCGGGGCGAAGAATACGGAAGGGGAGATCTGCACCTTCCCCTCGGCGAAGTGGAGGTTCCCGATGTTCAGGAGGTCGAACCCGGCGCCCCCCTTCCGGAGCTTCACGGCGTCGGTCGCGTTGGAGACCAGGAGGATCGACCGCTCCGCCGCGCGCTCCGCCTCCGCCAGGACCGACGTCACCTGCTCGAGGCGGCAGAAGCGCACCCGGATCCCCCGCGGGACGGCCAGCTCCATCACGGAGCGCAGCATGGGGTTGGCCGCCAGGTCGTCGTTGGCGACGATCAGGGAGTCGGCCTTCACGTGGGGCACCCACGTCTCCACCACCTGGCCGTGGACCAGGCGGCAGTCGATGCGGGCGAGCACCAGCGGCATCCCGCTCCCTCTCCTACTTCTTCTCCGACTGCTTCTTCAGCATGTCGCCGGGGATCGTGATGTTCCGCTGGCCGCATTCCTGGAGATGATGCGCAAGCTCCGTCAGCGTCATGGACTCGCGCGCGTAGGGCAGCTTGACCAGCATCGGCATGTTCACGCCGGTGATGACCTCCACCGGGTGGGTCCCGAGGAACGAGAGGGCGATGTTGGACGGGGTCCCTCCGAACATGTCGGTCAGGAGGAGGACGCCGTGCCCCCGGTCCACCGACCGGACCGCCGCCTCCACCGCGGCGTGGATGTCCTCCATGCTCATCGACGGCGAAATGTCCACCGCGGCGATGCCCTCGATCGTGCCGACGATGATCTCCGCGGCCCGGACGAGGCCGGTGGCGAGAAGCCCGTGCGAAACGACGACGGCTCCGATCATCGCGCCCCCTTGGCGGAGAGGGAAGAGCGCGGGAGGTCGCGATGGACCACGGCGACCGCCCCGCATTCCTTCTCCAGGATATTTCCGAGCGCCCCGGCCACCGCGACGGAGCGGTGCCTGCCGCCGGTGCACCCGACGCCCAGCGTGAAGTACGCCTTGCCCTCTTTTCTATAAAGGGGAAGCAGGAAATGCAACATCCCCGAGAGTCGGCGCAGGAAGGTCTTCGCCGCCCGCGACTGGAGGACGTACGTCGAAACCTTGGGGTCCAGCCCCGTGTACGGCTTCAGGGAGGCGACGAAGTTGGGGTTCGGAAGGAACCGAACGTCCACCACCATGTCGGCCTCCGCGGGGATGCCGTAGCGGTAGCCGAAGGAGATGACGCCCACCTGCAGCCGCCGGACCCCGTCGCCGCGGAACCTGCGCTCCAGGCTGCCCCGGAGCTGGTGGACGGTGAGCTGGGAGGTGTCGATCACCTCGTCGGCCATCTCCCGGAGCGGGGAAAGGATCACCCGCTCCTTCCGGATCGCCTCCTTGGCCCCGCGGGCGGCCACCGGGTGCACCCGCCGGGTCTCGCTGAACCGCCGCAGGATCACGTCGTCCGCGGCGTCGAGGAACAGGACCCGGACGTCGTTCCTCCCCCGCCGCAAGGCCTCGAGGACCTTCGACAGGTCCGGGAGGAACTCCTTCCCCCGGACGTCCACTCCCAGCGCCACGCGCGCGTCGTCCCCCCGGGCCTCGACGACCACCTCGACGATCTTCGGGATCAGCATGGGGGGAAGGTTGTCCGCGCAGTAGTAGCCGAGATCCTCGAACGCCTTCGCGGCGGTGCTCTTCCCGGCCCCGGACAGGCCGGTCACGATCACGATGTCCGCGCGCCGGACGCGCCTGCGGGAAAGGGTCACGGCGTTCCGGACTCGGACGCTTTCCTGGTCTGGCGGTCCACGAGCTCCGCCGCGGAGTGGATCCCCCGGAGCTTCAGCAGGTGGTTCCGGACGGCCGCCTCGACGATGGTGGCCAGGTTCCTTCCCGGGGAGACCGGCACGAGGACCGACGGCAGGCGGACGCCCAGGATCTCGACGGAATCGCTCTCCAGCCCCAGCCGGTCGTACTCCTTCTCCGCGTCCCACGCCTCGATCCGGATGACCAGCTCGATCTTCTTCGCCTGGGCGGTCGCCGTCACGCCGAACAGGTCCCGGATGTTCAGGATCCCCAGCCCCCGGATCTCCATGTGGTGCTGCGTGAGATCGTTCCCCCCGCCGACCAGGGTCGACGGCCCCGGCTTCTCCACCAGGATGACGTCGTCGGCCACGAACCGGCTTCCCCGCAGGACGAGGTCCAGCGCGCACTCGCTCTTTCCGACGCCGCTGCGCCCGACCAGGAGGACCCCCACCCCGAGGACGTCCATCAGGACGCCGTGGATCGTCGTGGACTCCCGGAAGAGGCGCTGGAGCTGGCGTTGGATCTCCTCCCCGAGCGCGGAGGTGGGGAGGGACGAGGAGAACAGCGGCATGCAGCGCCGGTCGGCCGCGCCGACGAAGGGCTGCGGCACCGGGATCGCGCCGCCGACGACCGCGCAGGGGGACGGCCCCGCGAAGAACCGGTCGGCGATGTCGGCCTGGCGGGACGGCTCCTGGCCGAGGAAATAGGCGATCTCCCGCTCCCCGAGAAGCTGGATGCGCCCGTCCTCGACGGGAACCGGCTCGCCGGCGATCGCGAGCCCCGCCTCCCGGGGGCTCGTCGACGAGATCTGGCGGTTCCCGCCCTGCTCCCCCGCGAGGAGCCGCATCCGGAGGACGCCGGAGCACTCCTTCTGGAAGGTCGTCACGGAGATCGCCACGGGCTCCTCTTTCCCCCGCGTCAGGCGGGCTCGTCCTCGTCCCGCAGCGCCTGCGTGAGGCCCTCGATCCCTGCCGCTTCCAGGAGGCGCCGCCGGAACCGTTCGTCCTTCACGAGCCGGGAGACGCGGGCGAGGACCTTCAGGTGCATCCCCGCGGAGTTGTTGTCGGGGGCGACCACGAGAAAGAAGAGGCGGGCGGGCTTCCCGTCGAGGGATGCGAACTGCACCCCCCCGGGGCTGCGGCCGAACGCGACGACCAGGCGGTCGATCCCCGGCATCTTCCCGTGGGGGATCGCCACCCCTTCCCCGATCCCCGTGCTCCCCAGCGATTCGCGGTCCAGGAGCACCGACGTGAGCTGGTCCGGGGAGAGGGCCGGGACCGCCCGGCAGACCGCCTCGGACAGCTCCCGGAGGACCCCCTCCTTGGTGTCCGACCGGAGGGGGTCGACGACCCCTCCGGGCGGAAAGAGGTCGAGGATTTTCATTTCACCGAGGGTTCCGTGAATCCGATGTTGCCGTCCTGCTGGCGGAATACGACGCTCGGCTGGTTGGTCTCCTGGTTCACGAACATCACGACGTCGACGCGGAGGATGTCCAGATGCTTCGCGGCATCCTCGACCGTCATCGGCTTGGGGAGGAAGTTGTCGCTCCGGACGATCCTGGGCCCTCCCTCCTCGGAGATGGTGAGGGAGTATCCCGACACCATGGGCCCCGGGGCCGCCCCCTGCCCGCGGTCCTTCTGCTTCTCGCGGTATTTCTTGAGCTGGCGCTCCACCTTGTCGCAGACGAGATCGATGGCCGAGTACAGGTCTTCCGTGGACTCGAACGCCTTGATGGTGATGCCCGGGGCGGTCAGGTACACCTCGGCGATGTGCCGGTACTTCTCGACGGACAGCGTCACGTTGGATTCGAACGACTTCTCTATGACCTTCTGGAGCTTGCCCAGCTTCTCGACCGCGTAATCCTTGAGCGCCTGGCTCGGATCGACGTGCCGGAACGTTACGTTGATCTGGTTCACGGTGACCCCCCTTCTCCCGAATGGGCTGCGTGGATCAGAACTGTCTTCTCCGTTCGGAAGACGACAGCAGCCCCAGCTGCGACCGGTACTTGGTCACGGTCCGCCGCGCGATCCGGATCCCCTGTTCCTGCAGGAGCCGCATCAGCTCCTGGTCGCTGAGGGGCTTGTTTTCCCCTTCGGCGCGGATGATCTCGCGGATCTTCTCCTTGACGGACTTGGAGGCGATGTCCTCCTCTCCCCCGCCCCGGTTGAGCCCCGAGTTGAAGAAGTACTTCAGCTCGAAGATCCCGTGCGGGGTGTAGACGTACTTCCCGCTCGTGACCCGCGACACGGTCGACTCGTGCATCTCGATGTCCTCGGCCACGTCCCGCAGCGTGAGGGGCCGGAGGTGCTTCGGGCCCTTCTCGAGGAAATCGCCCTGGAGCTTGATGATGCTCTCCACAACCTTGTAGATGGTCCGTTTGCGCTGCTCGATGCTTTTTATGAACCAAAGGGCGGAGTTGACCTTCTGCTTCAGGAACTCCCGGTCCTCCTTCGGCAGCTCCTTGCCGCCGCCGGCCAGAAGGCTCCTGTAATAGGAGGAGAGCCGCAGGCGCGGCTGCCCGTCCTCGTTCAGCGAGATGACCCAGCGGTCCTCCACCTTGATCACGTAGACGTCCGGCGTGATGTACTGCGTGTCGTCCCCCGAGTACGCCCGGCCCGGCCTCGGCCACAGGGAGACCAGCTTCTGGAACGCCTCCTTCACGGTTTCCTTCGGGATCTTCAACCGGCGCGCGACCCCCGCCACGTCCCCCTTCGAGAACAGGTCGAAGTGCTCCTCCAGGATCCGTCGGGGAAGCTCGAAATCCTCCCCCCGCTCCCGCGCCTGGATCAGCAGGCACTCCCGCAGGTCCCGGGCGCCCACGCCCAGGGGGTCGAGCGTATGGATCCTCGCCAGCGCCCGCTCCACCTCCTCGACCGGGAGGGAAAGGGCCTGTGCCGCCTCCTCGACCGTCGTCTTCAGGTAGCCGTTCTCGTCGATGTTCCCGATCAGGTAGCAGGCGGCCTCCTCCTCGGAAGGAGGCAGGCCGAAAAGCCGGATCTGCGTTTCGAGGTGGTCCACCAGGGATGGCTTCTGCGTCAGGACGTTTTCGTAGTACGGGCGGCCGTCTTCGTCGTCCGGTTCCCTTTCCGCGCGCCCTTCGCGCCCCCCTTCGCCGAAGTAGTACTCCCAGTCGACCCGGTCGATCAGCCCGGAGCTCTCGGCGGGAGGCGCCTCCTCCGCCGGGGCGGGGGGGGCCGACGCTTCCGGAGCGGGAGCTTCCTCCTCGGGGCCCCCTTCCACGGACTCCTCGAGCGCGGGGTTGACCTCCAGCTCCTCCCGGACCGCCTGCTGCAGCTCCAGCCGGGAAAGCTGCAGGAGCTTGATCGCCTGCTGCAGCTGGGGGGTCATCACCAGCTGCTGCGTGAGCTTCAGCGATTGTCGTAGTTCAAGCGCCATCCGGGTCCTTTTCCGTCGTCAGAGGGAGAAGCCGTCCCCCAGGTAGATCTCGCGAACCCGTTCGGAAGCCGCGATTTCCCCGGGGGTTCCGGAAAGAAGGATCCGCCCCTCGGAGATGATGTACGCCCGGTCGCAGACCTTCAAGGTGTCGCGCACGTTATGATCCGTTATTATAACCCCGATGCCGCGTTCTTTTAATCTCAGGATGACCTGTTGGAGGTCGGCGACCGAGATCGGGTCGATCCCGGCGAAGGGCTCGTCGAGAAGGAGGAAATCGGGCGACAGCACCAGCGCCCGGGCGATCTCCACCCGGCGCCGCTCCCCGCCGGAGAGGGCGTACCCCATGGTGTCCGCCACGTGGGCGATCCGCATGTCCCGCAGGAGCGACTCCAGCCGTTCCGCGCGCTCTCCCCGCGAGAGGGCCGCCTCCTCGAGGAACACCATGATGTTGTCCCGTACGGAGAGCTTCCGGAAGACGGACGGCTCCTGCGGGAGGTACCCCAACCCCATCCGCGCCCTCCGGTGCATCGGCAGCTCCGTCACCCCGATGCCGTTCAGCGTCACCTCTCCCGAGTCGGGCCGGACCAGCCCCACCATCATGTAGAAGATGGTCGTCTTCCCCGCGCCGTTGGGGCCGAGCAGGCCGACCACCTCCCCGGGGGCCGCCCCGAGCGACACCCCCCGCACGACTTCCCTCCGGCGGTACTTCTTGTGGAGATCCGAAACGGAAAGGGATTTCCCCGCCCGGTCCTCGCGGCGGCGGGAAGGATGCCCCTGCGCGTCGGTCCCGTTCGTCACGGCTTCGGAACCTCGCGGATCCCCTTGGGATTGATCACGGCCCGGACGCGCCCGCCCTCCTTCGAGCCCGTCACCTCGGCCCGGTTCTCCTCGAGATAGACGGTGATCGTCTCCCCCTGGATGGTGTTTTCCCCCTGCTTTAGGACCGCCCCGCCCGAGAACACGACCCGCTGCTCCATGTTGTAGAGCGTCGCCCGCGCCGCCCGGGCCTCCCTGCCTTCCTGGACGAACCGGACCCCTCCCTCCGCCTCGATCCGCTCGATGGACCGCGTCTGCCGGGAGTACTCGGCGAACAGGCGTTCCGAAAACATCGTGACGTCACCCTGCCGCGCAACCACGTTCCCCTCGAAGGTCACCGAGTCGCCCTTTCCGTCCGCCCGGAGACGGTCCGCCGTCACCTCGATCGGACGCGCGCCCGCCTCCTGGGCGGAAAGCGCCCTCTTATCCTGCCCGAGGGCGCCGCCCGCGGCCGCGGCGACCAGGAGCAGCGCGAGGATCCATCGGCCCGCCATCGGCCTCATCCTTTCCGCTTCGGAAGCGACGCCGGCGCGATGCGGCTCGCCGGCGCATCCATCGTGATCCTGCCGTCCGTCCAGTTCCACACGAGGTTCCTCCCGGCGAGGGAGAGGCCGGGACCAGTCAGCGTCACCGCGCCCGGGACCCGCAGGACCCGCCCTTCGAGGTCGATCGCGGCGGCGGAAAGCTCCCCCTTCCATTCCCCGCCCCGCTCCGCGCGCCCCCCGTCCGGCAGGAGAATCTCCTTCCCCTCGAAGTCCCACGATGCCCGGGACGCCCGGATGACCGACCCTTCCGGCGCCCCGCCCCGCCCCAGGAACACTTCCACGTCGGACCCCCGCAACGACTTCCGCGCGTACTGGTAAACCGCCTCCCGCGCGAGGAGCCGGCTCGATTCCCCGTCGTCGCGGATCTCCCGCATCTCGACGGGCCACAGGCGGATCTCCAGCGCGATCTCC
>JBFLWB010000191.1 GCA_040758155.1 Thermodesulfobacteriota bacterium | reverse complement strand
AGCGCACCGCCGTCGTCTTCCCCGTCCCCTTCTCGCCCCGCAGCAGGATCCCGCCGATCGACGGGTCCACCGCGATCGCAAGGAGCCCCTTCTTCAACAGATCCTGCCCCACCAGAGCGCTGAACGGGTACGGTCGGGTCATCGTGCGCGCACCTCCGCTCATCGTTAGATGATAACCGGACGGAGGCCGCTTTCAGGCGGCGTGCGTAGCGAAGGAAAAGGGTGTACGCCCTCGCGGGAATAAAACGGCGGGTGCGGAAAACGGGGTAACGCTCACGCCAGGAAAAACTCCTCGCCCGGAGGGAGCGCTTCGAGCAGGCGGACGGCATGCTCGAGGATCTCTGCCGGGAGAAGGGAGCAGACATCGTTCGAACGCATCAGGACGGCCATGTACTCCTTGCAGCACGGGCAGACGGCGACGTGCGTGTCCACGAGCAGCGTGCACATCGGGGAAAGCTTCCCTTCCCGGGCGGCCTTGAAGAACGCGAGGACCTTTTCCTTCCGCTCCCGCTCGGCCTGGCGGCGGTATTCCTCCATCTCTTCCGGGTATCTCTTCGCGGCGGAGACGAGGAAGGCCGTGAGCCGCTCCTGGACGTCGCACGGGATCTTGTACTCGATGGTCCCGCGCAGCTCCGCGGCCTTCCTGCAGGTCATCCGGTAGGTTTTCGTGAAGGCCTTGCACGGCTCGCACTGGTTGATGTGCTCCGCCACCTCCCGCCGCATCCCGGGCTCCATGCTCCCGTCGAGATAATCGTCGAGAAGATATGCGAGCTCCTTGCATTTCATGGTTTCAGTCCGCCTTCCCTTCCCGAAGATATCGCTCCAGTTGCCCGCGCAGGAACAGGCGAGCGCGGTGCAGCCGGGACTTAACCGCAGGAACGGTCATCCCGAGGATCTTGGCGGTCTCCTCGTTGGAGAGCCCCTCGACGTCGCTCAGGACGAAAACGACCCTGTATTTCTCCGAAAGCTCCTCCGTGAACTTCCGGATCATGTTTCCGAGCTCCTCGTTGAGCGCCTTCCGCTCGACTTCCTTGCTCCAGTCGTCCATCGGGGAGGCGTGCACCCCTTCCTCGGTGAACACGGGCATGAAGTCCTCGATGGCGACGGTGTCGTTGCGCCGCTTGCCGCGGAGACGCATCAGGCAGGTGTTGACGCAGATCCGGTACATCCAGGAGTAGAAGGCGGAATTCCCCTTGAACGTGTTGACCTTCCGGATGACGGTCATGAATACGTCCTGGGTGGCTTCCTCCGCGTCGCTCTCGTTCTTCAGGATCGACATGGCGAGGTTGAAGATCTTTCCCTGATACATGCGAAGGAGCTCCTCCACCGCGCCCGGCGCGCCCCGGCGCAGCCGATCCAGCAGCTCCTCGTCTTCCTTCCAGCGTTCCTCGGGCATCCATCGTACCCCTTAGGATTCCTCAAACCCGGCGGAGTTTCCGCCTTTTTTCCCGGAACGTCTTAAGGAGTACCACGTTTCTTCCGGGAGGCGCAACCCCGCCGTCTGATAGCGCTTGGCCCCGGCTGCGCAATTCCATAAAATGAAATAATCGGAAGCGCGGCCGGGCGCGGAATCCCGGCGGGGAGAGAGGTCACGTGAAGAAAAACGAGTTGACGCTGATCGCCATGCTGGCGCTGGGGGCGGCGACGTTTCTTTATGCCGTTCTGCGGCGCAGGCAGGCTGCGGTCGAATTCCCGTATTCCCGCCCGCGCGGCGGGGAAAGGGACGGCGAGTTCGAGCTGTTCATCGGCTCCTGACGATTTTTCGTCACGCGGGACAGTCAGTCGAGAAACTCCATCGCAACGGCGCGGACCAGGATCTTCTTCAGACCGTACACGGGGAACCGGGCGATGATTTTTCGGTCGGCCCCGTCCCCCTCGACCGCCTCGATCTTCCCTTCGCCGAAGACCGGGTGCCGCACCCTGCGGGGCCGCGCCGCCATCGCGGGCGGCTCCTCCCGGACGTAACGCGGCTCCGGGGATCGCGCAGGCTCGCGGGGCGCCGTCATCGGGGCCCCCTCCCACTTCACCAGCGACGAGGGCAGATCGTACAGGAACCGGGACGGGATCGCGTCCCGGAAGGAGCCGAAGAGGTTCCTGCGGCGCGCCAGCGACAGGAACGCCTTCTCCCGGGCGCGCGTCAGCCCCACGTAGAAGAGGCGGCGCTCCTCCTCGAGCTCCTCCCGCGATTCGAGCGAACGGGAGTGCGGCAGCAGCCCGTCTTCCAGCCCCACGAGGAACACCACGTCGAACTCCAGCCCCTTCGCGTTGTGCAGCGTCATCAGGCGGACCGCCTCCGATTCCTCGCTCCCCGTCTCCTCGGCCGCCAGCGTCATCTTCTCCAGGAACTCCCGGACCGCATCGTCCCCCGTCCCCGGAAATCCTTCCGCCACGCGGAACAGCTCCCGGACGTTCTCGAGGTCCTCCTCCTTCCCCGGCCCCTCCCGGTCCGGCCCGGGCTCCCGCGCCGCCGCCTCAAGCGCGTCGAGGTATCCCGCTCCCTTCAGGAGCGCGTGCAGCGCCTCGGCGGGCGACATCTGCGGGAGCTCGGAGAGCCACAGCTCCCGGAAGGCGAACAACGGGGCGAGCCCCTGGATCCGCGGCAGCGTGGCGGAGAGCGGGACGCCCTCCCTCCGCGCCGCCTCCCGCGCCTTGTTCAGCGTGACCTCGCCGACGCCGCGCCGCGGGAACTTGAGCAGCCGCTTGAGGGAGACCGCGTCCCCGGGATTGAGGAACCACTTCAGGTACGACACCGCGTCGCGGACCGCCGCACGCTCGTAGAATGAGAGCGCCCCCCGCAGGACGTACGGGATGCGCAGCATCCGCAGCGCGTCCTCCACCGCGCGCGACTGGGCGTTCACCCGATAGAAGACCGCGATCTCCGTGGGCGGCACTCCCGCGCCGATCTCGCGGAAGATCGCCATCGCGACCTCCCTCCCTTCCGCGTCCTGGTCGAGGCAGACGGACATCGCGGGCGGCTCCCCGCCTTCCCGCGACGGGACAATCGCCTTGTCCCTCCGCATGCGGTTCTTCGCGATGAGCGCCCCCGCCACGGAGAGGATCGACGCGCGCGAGCGGTAGTTCGTGGAGAGGTGGATCACCTTCGCTCCGGGGTAGCGGTTCTCGAAGGAAAGCATCGGCCCCGCGGAGGCGCCCCGCCACCCGTAGATCGACTGGTCCTCGTCCCCGACCGCGCAGAACGAGTCGGCCCCCAGGGCGATCAGCTCCGTGAGCTCCGCCTGCGCGGCGTCGACGTCCTGGAACTCGTCCACGAGGAAATGCCGGAACTCGGCGCGGACCGAATCGAGGATGTCCGGGGCCCCCCGCAGCAGCGTGACGGGCATGCGGATCAGGTCGGCGAAATCCGCGGCGCCCGCCTCCTTCAGCGCCGCGTCGTACGCCTTCCCCACCTGCTCCGCCATGGAGACGAACCGCCACCCCGCCGAAAGCGCCGCCGCCTCGACGGACACGCCGTCCCGCTTCGACCGCTCGATGAGCCACGCGAACTTCGACGGCGTGAACTTCTTCTCGTCGATGTTCAGCTCCTTCAGGATCGCCTTGAGCGCGTCGAGCTGATCGCGGACGTCGTAGATCACGAAGCGCGGGGAGAGCCCGATGCGGTCGCCGTGGCGCCGCAGCAGCATTGCGCCGAAGGCGTGGAACGTCCCGAGCCAGGGGAGCTCCGGCCCCCGCGAGGCGGCCCACGGGAAGGAGCCGCCGACCATATCGCCCACGGAGGGGGCGCCGCCCGCGGAGAGCGCCTTCACGACGCGTTCCCGCATCTCCCCCGCCGCCCGGTTGGTGAACGTGATCCCGAGGATGCTCCGGGCGGGGACGCCGTCGTGGATCAGGCGCAGGATGCGCGCGACGATGGCGCGGGTCTTGCCGGATCCCGCTCCCGCCACCAGCAGGAGCGGTCCGCCGTCGTGCAGGACGGCCCTGCGCTGGTCGGGATCGAGCGTGGTGAAAACGGGATCGGACAACATCATGGGCAAGACGGCGCCTCCTTCGGGGGAAAGGACCCAAGAATACAGTATAAGCGTTCCGCGGGAAAGGCCGGGCCTGACGCCCTCAAGGCGCCTCGAACTTGTAGCCCGCGCCGTATACGGAATGGATCCACTCCTCGTCGGGCGCGGCCGTCTCGATCTTGCGGCGCAGCTTCTTCACGTGGCTGTCGATGGTCCGGTCGCTGACGACCCGCCGGTCGGGATAGATCCGGTCCATCAGCCGGGCCCTGGAAAAGATCTGCCCGGGATGGTCCGCCAGGAAATTCAGGAGCTGGAACTCCACGACCGTCAGCTCGAGGTCCCGGCCGTGCAGGAACGCCTTGACGCGCTCCTTGTCGAGGGAGAGCCCGGCGGCCGCCGGCCTGGCCGTGCCGCGGCGCAGCACCGCCCGGACCCGCGCGACGACCTCGCGGGGGCTGAACGGCTTGCAGATGTAGTCGTCTGCGCCCA
Source organism: Thermodesulfobacteriota bacterium (assembly GCA_040758155.1). Classification (NCBI taxonomy): domain Bacteria; kingdom Pseudomonadati; phylum Thermodesulfobacteriota; species Thermodesulfobacteriota bacterium. Next base: position 9,462 of record JBFLWB010000191.1, on the reverse strand, counting down.
GCTCCAGCCCGAGCAGGCGGTCGATCTCCTCGACACGTGCCGTCACCATGACGATCGGCACCGACGAGAAGGAGCGGATCTCCTTGCAGATCTCGATCCCGTCCTTCCCCGGCAGCATCAGGTCGAGCAGGATCAGGTCGGGCGCCTCTTCCCGGACCCGCGGGACGACCTGCAGCCCGTCCGCGACGCAGGACGGCTCGTACCCCGCCTGCCGCAGATAGTCCGTCAGCAGGGACGCCAGCCTCGGTTCGTCCTCTACGACGAAGATCTTTCCCGCCATGGTTCCTCTACCCGTTGAGCGGAAGCTCCGCCTTCACCCAGAGGCCCCCCATCGGGGAACGGAAGGCGGCGATGCTCCCGCCGTGCGCCTCGACGATGTTCCGGCAGATCGCGAGGCCGAGCCCCGCCCCGCCGGTCGCCCGGTTGCGGGAGCCTTCCACGCGATAGAGCCGGTCGAAAAGCTTCCCCAGCTCGGACTCGGGCACGCCGGGCCCGGAATCCTCGAAATGCACGACCGCCGCCCGGTCCCGCCGCTCCGCTCGAACCCTCAGCCGCCCGCCGCGCTCCGTGTATTTCAGGGAATTCTCGAGGAGGTTCGAGAATAGCTGTTGAATGCGGTCCGGGTCGGCGAACACGGGAAACGGCCGGTCGGCCGGCACGTCGACCTCCAGGGCGATTTTCCGCCCCGCGAACTCGTTCCGGTAGGGATCGATCGCCTGCAGCAGCAGCCGCGCGAGGTCCGCGTCGGTCCTACGATACGCAAGGGCGCCCAGGTCGGAGAGCGACAGCTCGTAAAGGTCGTCGACCAGCCGGCCGAGCTTCATCACCTCGCCGTGGAGGGCGGAAACGGTCTCCGGCGTGGCTTCGCGCACCCCGTCCTGGAGCGCCTCGATCTCCCCCCGCAGGACGGAGAGCGGCGTCCGCAGCTCGTGGGAGATGTCGGCGACCCATTGCCTGCGCGCCGCCTCGTTCTTCTCGAGCGTCACCGCCAGCGTGTTGAAATCGCGCGCGAGCTGCCCCAACTCGTCGGAGGAGTCGCCGGAAACGCGCGTGTCGAAACGGCCCGATGCCAGGAGGTGGGTTGCCGAGGCAAGGCCGCGGATCCGGCGGACCATCTGCCGCGCCAGCGGCAGGGAGAGAAGCGCCGCCGCGAGGACCACGGCGAGCGCGATGAGCGCGAAGGTCTGCCGCTGCTCCCGCACGAAGCGCATCTGCCGGGCGTCGGAGACGATCCTCGGGGGAACGAGTCCCAGGTAGCCGATCGTTTCCCCCTTGTGCAGGATCGGCTTCAGTGAAAGGCCGCTCACCCGCTCCGGCGGGCCGAAGAGCGGACGCTTCCCTTCGTCGAGCAGGACAATCCGGCGATGGAAGGGGCCGCCCGGCTCCATGCCTCTCCCCATCCCCATCCCCATCCTTCCCCGCGGAGGAGAAGACATCCCTTCAGGCGGATCCTCCTCCTGCCCCGGGATTTGCCTCCCGCGATGCCGTTCCGTGAGGGGGGGGCGCATCATGCGGTACATCCCCTGCGGGTCGTCCGTCAGGAACCGCCAGGACCCTTCCTCGGCGTACGCCTCCTCGATCCGGGCGGCGACGGTTTCGAGCCGCTCCAGGTCGAGGGCGTGGACGTATCTCAGGAACCCGCGGTCGAAGCTCCACCGCATCACCAGGAACATGCAGAGGACCACGGCGGCGGCCGCCGCCAGCATGGCGAGAAACATCCTGGTCTGGATCCGCAGCTTCATTCTTTCCAAATACCACAGGTAGCGCGGCGAAAACCATCGCCGTCCCGGCCTGCCGCCGATTTCCCCATTTCCTCCATATTTCGTCCATATTCCGCTGCTATTTCTGTTTTCAACGATGAGGAACGACCCGGATCCGAAGCCGGGATCCAAAAAGGAGGAAGCGATGGAAACGATCGGAAGGAAGGCAAGGAAGGCATTGGGGGTTCTCGCGCTGCTGTCGCTGGTCCCGGTTTCGGGATGGGCTTTCGGGGGCCCCGGGAGATTCCAGGGGCCGCCGCAGGAGGCGTTCGACGCGTGCAAGGGGAAGAAGGCCGGCGACGAGGTCCGCTTCACCACGCCCCGCGGAGACAACATGTCCGCGATCTGCAGGGAGTTCGACGGCAAGCTGGCCGCCGCCCCCGAGCGCGGGCGCGGCGGGTGGTACGGCAGAGGGCCCGGGCGGGGCGACGGGGACTCCTGTTGGGAAGGCAGAGGCCGCGGCAGGGGGATGGGAATGGGGATGGGTATGGGGATGGGCCCCGGGCGGCATTTCGACCGCATCGCCGACGACCTCGACCTGACCGCGGAGCAGCAGAAGCAGGCCCGCGCCATCCTGGACGCGGAGCGGGATAAGAGCGAGGCGCTTCGCAAGCAGATGCGGGACAGCCGGGAGAAGATGCGGGAGATCGCCTGGAAATCGCCGCTCGACGAGGCGGCGATCCGCAAGCTGACGGACGAACAGGCGAAAGCGAAGGCCGAGATGATCGTGTCCAAGGCGCAGGCCCGGGACAAGGTCTACGCGCTTCTGACTCCCGAGCAGAAGGAAAAGGCCGGGAAGCGCGGGCTGCTCGGCGGCGGCTTCGGGCCGGGGCGCGGCCGGGGATTCGGTCCCGGGTGCGGCCCCGGGTGCGAAGACTGCCCCCGCAGGTAGCACCGACCCGCCCGGCGCGTTTTTTTACGCGGGCAGCGCACCGTCGGCGGTTGCCGGGGCCTTGGCCCCCCGGCAACCGCCTTTTCTTTTCTGTGGTATATTGCACACTTGCCAAGGGAGGGGTGCCCGCATGGAATACAACGCCTGGTTCCAGTGCATCAACGAGCAGTGCCGATCGACCTACCCGCTGAACAGGATCATCTACCGGTGCGAGTCGTGCCGGTCGCTGCTCGAAGTGCGGCACGACATGAAGGCGCTCGCGCAGCTCGACGCGAAGTCCTGGATGAAGCGGTTCGAGGACCGGTACAAATCGAACCAGTGGCCCTTCGGCTCGGGCGTCTGGGGGAAGAAGGAGTGGATCCTCCCCAACATATCGGACGACAACATCGTCTCCCTCTATGAAGGGAGTACCAACCTCTTCTGGGCGGAGCGGTTCGGAAAGATCATCGGCCTCGAGAACGTCTGGGTGAAGCTTTGCGGCAACTCCCACAGCGGCTCGTTCAAGGACCTCGGCATGACCGTGCTCGTCTCGCAGGTCAAGCAGATGATCAGCGAGGGCGCGCCGATCCAGGCGGTCGTCTGCGCGTCGACCGGCGACACCTCGGCGGCGCTGGCGGTCTACTGCGCCGCGGCCGGCATCCCGTCGATCGTGCTGCTGCCCCGGGGTAAGATCTCCATCGCCCAGCTTGTCCAGCCCATCGCCAACGGGGCGCTGGTCCTGTCGCTCGACACCGACTTCGACGGCTGCATGAAGGTGGTGGAGGAGATCACCAAGGACGAGACGCTCTACCTGGCCAACTCCATGAACTCCCTCCGGATCGAAGGGCAGAAGACCGTCGGCGTCGAGATCGTCCAGCAGTTCGACTGGCAGGCGCCGGACGTCATCGTCATACCGGGCGGCAACCTGGGCAACGTCTCGGCGCTCGGGAGCGGGCTGCTCATGATGAAGGAGCTCGGGCTGATCGACAAGCTGCCGCGCATCGTCGTGGCGCAGGCGCAGAACGCCAACCCGCTCTACCGTTCCTACCTGAAGAACTTCGAGTCGTTCGAGCCGGTGCAGGCGCAGAAGACGCTGGCGAGCGCCATCCAGATCGGCAACCCGGTGAGCGTGGAGAAGGCGATCCGGACGCTGAAGCGGTTCCAGGGCGTGGTCATGGACGCCACGGAGCAGGAGCTGGCGGACGCCGCCGCGCTCGGCGACCGGACGGGGATGTTCAACTGCCCGCACACCGGCGTCGCCCTGGCGGCCCTGATCAAGCTGCTCAAGGCGGGGCGGATCGACAAGTCCGAGCAGGTGGTGGTCATCTCCACGGCGCACGGCCTCAAGTTCTCCGACTTCAAGGTCGGATACCACGAAGAGACGCTGGGCTTCGCCAGCCAGCACGCGAACAAGCCGATCGAGGTGTCCGCCAGCGTCGACGCCGTCAAGGACGCGCTGAACCGCGCCCTTGAGACTTCCCTGAGATCCAGGAGACAACCGAATGTCCGATAAATCCAAACGCGCCAAAAGCTGGAAGCCGTCCACCCTCGGCATCCACGGGCACGGCCGCGTCCCGAAGGCCCACTTCGCCGTATCCACGCCGATCGTCCAGACCTCGAACTACTACTTCGAGAACACCTCGGACGTGTACGAGTTCATGAAGGCCAAGAAGGAGGGGCGGACGATCCGGGAGCACGAATACGGCCGCTACGGCAACCCGACCCAGCAGGAATGCGAGCGCAAGCTCGCCGCGATCGAGGGAGCGGAGCGGGCGATCCTCTTCTCCACCGGCATGAGCGCCGTCGTCCTGACGCTGATGACCTACATGAAGCCGGACGGCCACATCATCTTCACGGGCGACTGCTACCGCCAGACGCGGGACTTCGCGACGAACACCCTCTCCCGGTTCGGCATCGGGGTCTCCATGGTGGATCCGACCGCGAAGGACATCGAGGCGGCGGTCCGCCCCAACACGAACATCATCTTCACCGAGGCGCCGACGAACCCCTACCTGCGCGTGCTCGACCTCCCCGCCGTCGTGAAGGTCGCGAAGAAGCACAAGGCGATGACCATCATCGACTCCACGCTCGCCTCGCCCTACAACCTCCGGCCGCTGGAGATGGGGATCGACGTCGTCGTCCACTCCGCCACGAAGTATTTCGGCGGCCACAACGACCTGCTGGCCGGCGTCACCCTGGGCGGCCGCGACCTGCTGAACGAGCTGTACCGGATGCAGCGGATGGTCGGCGCCGTCCCCGGTCCCTTCACCTGCTTCCTGCTCGAGCGGGGCTTGAAGACCTTCGGGATGCGGATGGAGCAGCACAACCGCGCGGGGCTGGCGGTCGCCCGCATGCTGGAGGCCCATCCGAAGATCGAGAAGGTCTGGTACCCGGGGCTCCCGTCACACCCGGATCACGGCATCGCGAAGCGGCAGATGAAGGGTTTCGGAAGCGTGATCACGTTCCTGGTGCGGGGCGGCGACAGGGAAACGAGGAGGTTCATCGACTCCCTCGAGCTGTTCCTGATCACCCCGAGCCTGGGGGGCAGCGAGAGCCTGGTGACGCAGATGTCGATGATGTCGTTCTTCGACTACCCGGAGGAGTACCGGAAGAACATCGGCATCGTGGACAACCTCGTCCGGGTCGCGCTCGGCCTCGAGGACGAGGAAGACCTGATCGCCGACCTGGAGCAGGCGCTCGGAAAGATCTGATCCGGGGTCGCTTCCCCGGCGTCATTTCCTGTCCAGCACCTCGCGGACCTTGGCCGCCAGCGCCCCCGGGCCCAGCGGCTTCGCGAGGAAGGGGACTCCCGCGATCAGCACGAAGGACTCGTGCACCACGTTGGCGGTGTACCCGCTCATGAAGAGCACCTTCAGCCCCGGCCGCATCCGGTGCATCTTCTCGTACGCCTCCTTCCCGCCCATGCGGGGCATCACCACGTCGAGGATCGCCAGGGCGACCCGGTCCCCGCTCTCCCGGAACAGCTCCACCGCCTCCGCGCCGTCCCGGGCGACCAGCACGGTGTAGCCGAGGTCCGTCAGCGTCCGATCGACGAGCATCCGGACGGATTCGTCGTCCTCCGCCACGAGGACGGTTTCGGTCCCTCCCCGGGGCGCAGGAAGCGCGGAGGAAGCGGAACGCTCGTCCGGCGGCGCCTCCACCGGGGGGAGGTAGACCTTGAAGGTCGTCCCCTTCCCCGGCTCACTGTACAGGTGGATGAACCCGTTGTGCTGCTTCACGATCCCGTACACCATCGCCATCCCGAGTCCGGTCCCCTTGTCCGGCCCCTTGGTGGTGAAGAACGGCTCGAATACCCGCTCCTGCGTCTTCCGGTCCATGCCGGTCCCCGTGTCGGAAACCGTCAGGACGACGTAGGAGCCGACCTGCATGTACGGGTGGTACCGGACGTAATCGGCGTCCAGGTTCGCCAGCCCGGTCTCGATGAGGAGCTGCCCCCCGCCCGGCATCGCGTCCCGCGCGTTCAGGACCAGGTTCATGACCACCTGCTCGATCTGCCCGATGTCGGCGCGGACCGAAGGCAGGTCTTTCGCGAGGTACGTCCGCAGGTCGATCTGCTCCCCGATCGCCTTCGAAAACAGTTTCATCAGATCCATGATCACCCGGTTCAGGCCGATGTTCGACAGCTCGATGACCTGGCGGCGGGCGAACGTCAGGAGCTGCCGCGTCAGCAGCGACGCGCGCTCCGCGCTGCGGAAGATCTCGTTGAGGTCCGAAAGCGCGGCCTCGTTGCCCTCGAGCTGCCCCTTGAGCATCTCGGCGAACCCGAAGATCCCCGTCAGCGCGTTGTTGAAGTCGTGCGCGATCCCGCCGGCGAGCGTCCCCACCGCTTCCATGCGCTGGGCGGTCTGGAGCTGCCGCTGGAGCTCGGTCTTCTCCGTCACGTCGTGGGCCATGGACAGGACCGCCGTGACGTTCCCTTCGGCGTCGCGAAGCGCCGTGTTGAACCATTCGCAGGAGATCGCCTTTCCGTCCTTGCGGACGTTGGCGTTCAGGGAGTACTCCGGCTCCCCTTTCTCCAGCAGCTTCGCCCAGACGCCGTCAAGGTACGGCCGCACCTCCGGCTGGACGACGAGATCGTAGGCGTGCTTCCCCAGCGCCTCCGAGGCCTTCCACCCGAAGATCCGCTCGGCCGCGGGGTTCCACTCCCGGACGCGGAATTCCATGTCCCAGGCGATGTAGGCCAGCGGCATCCGGCTCACGTGGAACTTGAGCCGCTGGTTGGCGTCGCGCAGACTCTCCAGCCGGCGGGCGCTCATCATGGCGATCGAGCACTGCTGGGCGAACATCTGGAGCCGCCCGATCTCCTCCTGGCTGAAAGCGTTCTCCGTTCCGGAGTAGACGTTGAGCACGCCGATCATGTCCCCGTCGCCGGATTTCAGCGGGAACGACGCCATCGAGCGGAAACCATACTGCGCCGCGCGGTCGCGCCAGGGACCGAATGCCTGGCTTTCGGAGATCCACTCGACCACGAACGGCCTGCCGGTCCGGATGGCGATCCCGGTGGGGCCGGACCTTTCGTGCCCGTCGCCCCAATGAAGATCGAGCCCCTCGACGTATTCCGCCCCTTCGCCCGCGACCGCGACCGGCCGCACCATGCGGTCGGCGTCCGGCCGGCCGACCCAGCACATGCGGTAGCCCATCTCCACGATCGCCCCGCAGGCGGTCGAAAGCGCCTCCCGGATGTTCGCCCCCTCGAGGATCTCCGTGTCGATCCGCCGGAGCGCCGTCTCTATCTGGAGCCCCCGCCGCACCCGCTCCTCCGCCGTTTTCCGGTCCGTGATGTCGTTTACGATCGCAAGGAACACCGGGCCTTCGGCCGCCGGGAGGAGCTGGAGATGGATCTCCGCCGGGTACTCGGAGCCGTCCTTCCGGCGGTGCACGGTCTCGAAAACGACCAGGCCGCGCTCCCCGGATGCGAGCGGGCGAATCATCTCCCGGAACGATTCCTCCGTGTATCGCGGCTTGATGTCGACCGGGGTCATCCGCGCAAGCTCCTCCGTCCCGTAGCCGAGGTTCCGGGCGGCGCCCGCGTTGACGTACTTGAACCGCAGCGTTTCCGGGTCGAAGACGTAGACCTCGTTGAGGCTCCGTGAGATCACGTCCTGCAGCCACGCCCGCTCCCGTTCCGACTCATATCGCTCCCGGTAGCTCCGCGCCCGCTGGTGCCTCCAGATCAGCCCCACTCCGGCTCCCGCGGAGAGAAACATGAAAACGACCAGGAACATCGTCAGCCAGAGACGCTCCCGGACCGGGGCGTAGACCTCCGAGAGGTCCATCCGGGCCACCAGGAACCACTGGGTGCCGGAGATCTTCCGCAATTCGGCCATCACCGGGACGCCGCGGTAGTCCACCCCTTCCATGATCCCTTCCCGGCCGAGAACCGCCTGGACGGCGGGAACGTTCGCTTCCGGGTCGAGCGGGATGCTCACGGACAGCGGCGGATCGTCCCGGTATTTCAGCTCGTTCAGGAAGACGGCGTAATCCCGGTCCCTGCGGACCAGCAGCGTCTCGGCCGTCCGGTGATGCGTGGGCCAGTGCTTCAGGAACGGGTACAGCCACACCTTCGGATCGATGCGGAGGACCAGCACGCCCAAGGGGTTTTTCCGTTCGTCGAGGACGGGAACCAGGGAGGCCATGTAGACTTCGTCGTCGTATTCGTTCCGGTAGAGATCCACGAATACCGGCTGGCCGGTTCGAAGGGCTTCGGCCGCGCCCTCCAGGATGGCGGACCCGACCGGCTCCGCGGCCTCCCGGGACGACATCCGCACGGCGCCGCGGCGGTCCAGCAGGAAGATCCGGTCATAATCGGGGTAGACCCAGTACTTCTCGATCCACGCCCGGAGTTGCCTCTGCGCATCGAAATCCTCGGTGGAGGCGAGGGCACTCTTCACCAGCCTCGTAAAAGACGGGTTCCCGAACAGGATGGAGGCGTCCCCGGAACGCTCCTCCCGGAACTGCTGCAGCCCGGACACCTTCAGGCTCGCGATGGAGGATAGCTGGCTCTCGAGCTGGGTCCTGTGGTTCTTCTCGAACCTCTGGAAAAGAAAATGACCCGCGGCCACGATGCCCGCGGCCAGCAGGACGAACACCAGGACCAGGGCGTACTCCTCGCGCGTCACCGGCTCCGCGCGGCGGAACGCGACCTTGCCGTCCCCGAAACCGATGCCGAGCAGCGAGATCCCAAGCGCAAGGAAGGCGACGCCGGTCGTTGCGGCGGGAGGGATCATCCCCCCGGCGTAGAACAGCGGCCTGCCGATGATATAGGCCACGAGCAGCAGGGCCGACAGGACGATCAGCAGGGATGCGGACCACCGGGCCAGGCGCAGCCGGATGCCGTCCTCCGCCGGCGATCGGGAAGACAGGAGGAAAGAAAGGCAGGCGAGCAGGAAATAAGCCGCCGTGACCGGGGACATGTGACCCAACGGCAGGCCCTGGATCGTCCCGTCGATCGTCATCCCGAGGTGTTCGAGCGCCGGGTGGATCCCCGAAAACGACAATACGCCGATGGAAAACGACGCCGCGGAGCAGGCGGCGACCGCCAGCGTCCCCGCCCTGCGCATTCCCGGATGCGACGGATACCTGTCCCGAAGATACGACGCGCCCCCGAGCAGGGCGAACAGCACCGCCGTGCTGGGAGCCATCGGAATATTGGCCGGGCCGAAGCCGGTCAGGAACGGGGATCGGACAATCCATCCGAGAATGGCGACGAGACCCATCCCCGCGGCGATCAGCGATCCGGCGAAGAACGGGTAACGGAAACGGCCGTTTTCCTGATTTGATGCTTCAGTCATGCAACTTTTCCGACTCCGA
>JBFLWB010000190.1 GCA_040758155.1 Thermodesulfobacteriota bacterium | reverse complement strand
GGACACGCCGATCTCCGAGTCGCTGATTATCGGCGCGGGGGTCGGCCTCGCGGTCCAGGGGATGCGCCCGATCCTCGAGATGCAGTTCATCGACTTCATCTCCTGCGGCTTCGACCAGATCGTGAACAACGCGGCGACGCTGCGGTATCGGCACGGCGGGCAGACGGCCTGCCCGATCGTCGTCCGCGGGCCGTCCGGCGGCGGCGTCCACGGCGGGCTGTACCACTCGCAGAACCCGGAGGCGTGGTTCTTCCACGTGCCGGGGCTGAAGATCGTGGCGCCGTCCACCGCCTACGACGCGAAGGGGCTGCTGAAATCGGCGATCCGGGACGACGACCCGGTGGTCTACTTCGAGCACAAGTTCCTCTACCGCAGGATCAAGGAGGATATCCCGGAGGAGGAATTCACGGTCCCCATCGGGAAGGCCGCGCTTCGCAAGGAGGGGAGGGACCTGACGGTCGTCGCATACGGACCCCCGATGCACGCGGCGATGAAGGCGGCCCGGGACATGGCCGGCGAGGTCGACATCGAGGTGATCGACCTGCGGACGCTGCTCCCGATCGACTGGCCCGCGATCTACGCTTCCGTCCGGAAGACGGGGAAGCTGCTCATCATCCACGAGGCGCGGCTGACGGGGGGGATCGGCGGGGAGATCGCCGCCCGCGTCGCGCAGGACTGCTTCGAGGAGCTCGACGGGCCGGTCGTCCGGCTGGCGGCGCGCGACACCCACACCCCGTTCGCGGGGCCGATGGAGGAGTACGTGCTGCCCAACCAGGACAAGGTCATCGAGGCGATCCGGAAGCTCGCCGCCTATTAAAGGGGAGGCAACATGCCCATCGACGTCGTGATGCCCCAGCTCGGGGAAAGCGTGGTGGAGGGGGTCGTGGTGAAGTGGCTCGTGGCCGTCGGCGACACGGTGGCCAAGGACCAGCCGCTGCTGGAGATCTCCACGGACAAGGTGGACGCGGAGATCCCTTCCCCCGCGGCGGGACGGATAGCCCGGCTGCTCGTCAAGGAGGGGGAGACCGTCCCGGTCAACTCGGTGGTTGCGCAGATCCAGACGGAGATGGGCGCCCCCGCACCCGCGCCGGAGCCCGAGCCCGCGTGGGACGAGGAGACCGAGGGTTTCCCCGGCCACATGGCCCGGAAGAAGGAGCCGCCGCTTCCCGCCCCGCCCCGTCCGGAACCGGCGCCGACACCCAAGCCCAAGCCGCCGTCCGAGCCTCCGCCTTCGGCTCCTCCCGCGCCTGACGCGGCCGGAAGGATCCGCGTAACTCCGGTTGTAGGGCGGATGGCCGTCACCCACGGGCTCGACCTGTCGAAGATTCCCGGGACCGGAATCGACGGCCGTGTGACCCGGAAGGACGTCGAGGCGTTCCTCGCCTCCGGCGGGGCCGCCGCGCCTCCGCCCGCAGCGCCTCCGGCGCCCGCCGCCGCAGAAGGGGACCAGGTGATCCCCTGGACCCAGATCCGGAAGAAGATCGCGCACAACATGGTCGCCAGCAAGCAGAGCGCGCCGCACGTGCACACCTTCGCCGAGGTCGATATGAGCGCGGCGGCCGAGCGCCGCGCGGCGCTCAAGGCAGAAGGCGTCTCCCTGACCTATCTTCCGTTCGTGATGTACGCCGCGGCGAAGGCGCTCAAGGAGTTCCCGATGGTGAACGCCGTCGTCTCCGGCGAGAGCACGATCCTGAAAAAAGGGATCCACATCTCGGTCGCGGTCGATACGGAGAAGGGGCTGCTGGTGCCCGTCGTCCGCGACGCCGACAAAAAGTCGCTCGCGGAGCTGGCGAAGGCGGTGGACGACCTCGGCGCTCGTGCGAAGGCGGGGAAGATCATGCCGGACGAGTTGGCGGGAGGGACCTTCAGCGTCACGAACCCGGGGGCGAAAGGGAACCTCTTCGGCACCCCGATCATCCATCAGCCGCAGGTGGGCGTCCTCCGGATGGGGCAGATCGTGAAGCGCCCCGTGGTGGTCGAGGTGGACGGCGACGACGCGGTCGTCATCCGGCCGATGATGTTTTTGTGCCTGGCCTACGACCACCGGGTCATCGACGGGGTGGCGGGGAACGGCTTCCTGTTCCGCGTGCGCGAGATCCTCGAAGCTGGCGATTTCGGGAAGGCATAGGGAGCATCTTTTGGAAACCGTATGGCTGGGGGAGACCGGGTATAAGGAGGCGCTCGACATCCAGCTTTTCCACGTCGAGCGCAGGGCGGACGACCGCATTCCCGACACGCTGCTGCTCCTCACGCACCCGCATGTCTACACGCTGGGCCGCTCGGGCGACGAGGCGAACCTGCTGGTGCCCCGGGAGACGCTCGACTCGGAAGGGATCTCGCTGGAGCATGTGAGCCGAGGCGGCGACATCACCTACCACGGGCCGGGTCAGCTCGTCGGCTACCCCATCGTCCGGATGGCGCGCCCCGAGGTGCACCGGTACGTCCGCTCCCTCGAAGCGGCGCTGATCGACGCCCTTGATGTTTTCGGGGTTCCGGCATGGCGCATCGACGGGCTGACGGGAGTCTGGACGGGGGAGAAGAAGATCGCCTCCATCGGGGTCGGCCTGCGCCACTGGGTCACCTACCATGGGTTTGCGCTGAACGTATCGACCGACCTCTCCTACTTCCGCCGGATCCACCTCTGCGGCCTGAAGGGGCGCGGCGCCACTTCCATCGCCGAGGTAAAGGGGGCCGCCCCTCCCATGGAGGAGGTCCGCGACGCGGTGGCGTCCGCCTGCGCGCGGCAACTCGAATGGGTGTCGTGAACCGTCCCGCGAAGCGCCCGGACTGGCTGAAGGTCCGCCTTCCCTCCGGCGGAAAGATGGCGGAGGTGTCGGGGACGCTGAAGCGGCACGGCCTGCGCACGGTGTGCCGCGACGCGCGCTGCCCCAACGTGGGGGAATGCTGGGGCGCCGGCACCGCCACCGTGATCCTGCTGGGGGAGTACTGCACCCGGGGGTGCGCCTTCTGCGGGATCCATGCGGGGACGCCGGAGCCGCCGGATTCCGGCGAGCCGGACCGGGTTGCGCGGGCGGCCGCGGAGCTGGGGTGGCGCCACGTCGTCGTGACCTCGGTCACGCGCGACGATCTTCCCGACGGCGGGGCGGGACACTTCGCCGCCGCCGTGCGCGCGCTGCGCAGGGAAGCGCCCGAAGCGACGGTGGAGCTTCTCATCCCGGATTTTGCGGGGAGCGCCGACGCGCTGCGGACGGTGGTGGAATCCGACCTCGACATCCTGGCGCACAACGTGGAGACCGTCCCGCGCCTCTACCCGACGGTCCGCAGGGGCGCGGACTACGGGCGCTCCATCGAGCTCATCCGGCGCGCCGCCGAGATGCGGCCGGGCCTTCCGCTGAAATCCGGCATCATGTTAGGCCTGGGGGAGACGGGGGACGAGGTGGCCGCCGTGCTGCGCGACCTGTATGCCGCCGGCTGCCGGTCGCTTACGGTCGGGCAGTACCTGCCGCCTTCCCGCGACCATCTGCCGCTCGTGGAATACATCTCCCCGGAAAAGTTCGACGCGGTCGCCGCCCTGGCAAGGGAGATCGGCTTTCGGAACGTCCGGTCGGCCCCCCTCGTTCGGAGCTCCTACAAGCCCGATCCCTCCGAAGGATGACCCGCACCATCCTCCACCTGGACCTCGACGCCTTCTACGCCGCCGTGGAAGTGCTGGACAGGCCGGAGCTGCGCGGCAAGCCGGTGATCGTGGGGGGAAGCGAGAACCGGGGCGTCGTCGCCGCGGCATCGTACGAGTCGAGGAAATTCGGCGTCCGCTCCGCGATGCCGACGGCCACCGCGAAGCGGCTTTGCCCCAACGGGATCTTCCTCCCGGGCCGGATGGATCGCTACAAGGAGATGTCCGACCGCGTCTTCACGGTCTACCGCAGGTTCACCCCGCTCGTCGAGCCGCTCTCCATCGACGAGGCATTCCTGGACGTGACCGGCTGCGAGCGGCTGTTCGGCTCAGGGGAAGAGGTCGCCCGGAAGGTCAAGGAGGCGGTGCTCCGGGAAACCGGCCTGATCGTCTCCGCGGGCGTCGCCTCCAACAAGTTCATCGCGAAGATCGCCTCCGACATCGGCAAGCCCGACGGCCTCGTCGTGATCCCGCCCGGCCGGGAGCAGGAGTTCCTCGACCCGCTGCCGGTGGGGAGGGTTTGGGGCGTGGGGAAGGTCACGGAGGCCGAGCTTGCCCGCCGGGGGATCCGCACCATCCAGGACCTGCGCTGCACCCCCCGGGAGACGCTCGTCCGCGCCTTCGGCGCGCACGGCGAGCAGCTGTTCGAGCTGGCCTGGGGCCGCGACGACCGCACAGTAGAGACGGAGCACGAGGCGAAATCCGTCGGCCACGAGGAGACGTACGACCGCGACCTGCGCGACCGGGGGACGATGCGGCGGGAGCTGCTTGCGCTCTCCGGCCGCGTATCGGAGCGGTTGCGGGCGAAGGAGCTCCGGGGGAAGACCGTCACGCTGAAGGTGAAGTACCACGATTTTGTCCAGGTGACCCGGGCGATCACGCTGGCGGACCCCACGAGCGACGGCGGGACGATCTACCGGTGCGCCGTCGAGCTGCTGGCGGAGACGGAAGCGGGGTCCAGGCCCGTGCGGCTGCTGGGGGTCTCGGTGTCGAGGCTGGAGGAGGCGAAGGAGCCGGTCCCCGGGAGCCGGATGGAGCAGATGCCGCTGTTCGGCGGATCGGGCGCGGGCAGTGCGCCGAAGGCGCCGCCTCCGCCGCCGGACCCCGCCCGGATGGAGCGGCTCAACCGCGCGGTGGACCGGATCCGCGAGAAGTTCGGGCGGAAGGGGATCGTCCCCGGCGCGCTCCCGGACGACGAGGGCTGATTATTTCCCCGCCTTCCGGAATTCGTGGCACTCCGCGCAGGCGTCCGGCGCGTTGTGCTCCTTCTTGTCGTCGTGGCACGAAAGGCACGTGTCCCGCCCCTTGATCGTCCACCCGTGCGGCTTGTGACATTCCGTGCACCCCGCCTCCGTGTGCTCCTTCTTCTTGTGCAGCCCGACCACCGGCGTGTGGCATTTCGCGCACGCGACCTGCGGCTGCTTCTGCCCGGGCTTCAGATGGCAGGTGGTGCAGGCGTCCCCCATCATGGGGGCGGAGGCGTCGAACTTGTGGCACTCGCCGCAGTCGATCGGCGGGCGGTAGCCGGCCGAGTGGCACTTGCTGCACAGGATCGTCGCGTGCTTTCCTTCCAGCGCGACGGGGTGCCAGGGCACCTTCCCCTCCATGGAGACGGTGCCCAGCGGCATCAGGGCGCTGCGGACCGGCAGGGTGTGACACTCCGCGCAGTCCATGCTCAGCGTCTTCCCCGAGTTCGACACGTGGCGCCCGTCGTGGCAGCGGAAGCAGCCGGGCCAGTTCCGGTGGCCGATGTTGGAGGTGTACGTCTGCCAGTTCACGTTCATCTCCGGGAAGACGCTGCGGTCGAAGATGTCGATCGCCGCGGCCACGGCGTTGTCGATATCGGCCTTGCGCGACCCGAAGACGGCGGGGTACTTCTGCTTGTAGAAGCCGCCGATCTCGGCGGCGAGCCCCTCATGCGCCTTCGCGCTCGAGGGGTATTCCTTGACCAGCGCGTCCACGACCACCTTCTTGGCCCACGGCAGCGTCCGCGGGATGAGGTTCGACATCATGGCCCGGTCCACGGCGGTGTCCGGCGGGACGAAGACGTGCGTCGGCCGGTTGTGGCAGTCCATGCAGTCCATGTTCGACCGGGGCAGCGCCGCCAACTGCTCCGGCGTCCCCTTGTAGTCGAGGCTCGTGTACGTCTCCGTCACCTTGCCCTGCTCGTCGCGGACCTCGAAGTAGGGGATCTCCTGCTTCTTCCGGTCGACGGCCGCGTAGACGACCCGGTTCTTGATGATCATGTGCCAGTGGATCCCCGCCCCTCCGCGCGTCGACTCCCCGCCGCCGGTCTTCACCCCGAGGCTGATCTGCTCGGCGCTGTTCTTCTCGTCGTACCGGAAGTGCGGGTTCTGCATGAGCTGCGTCCCGAAGAACTTGGCGGGCCAGTGGCACTCCTCGCACGTCTCCCGCGCCGGTCGCAGGTTCGCGATGGGGGTGGGGATGGGGCGCTCATACGTTTGGAAGGTGACGGCGTAGACCTGGCGCAGTCCCGAGATCTTCGCCTTGACGAACCACTCCGCGCCTTCCCCGATGTGGCAGTCCACGCAGCGCACCCGGGCGTGGGGGGACGCGAGGTACGCCTGGTATTCGGGCTTCATCACGGTGTGGCACAGGGTGCCGCAGAACTGGACCGACTCGCTGTAGAGGAACGCGTTGTATGTGACGAATGCCATGAGGACCGCGAGGAAGGTCCCGCCGACGGCGACATAGACGAACTTCCTGCGGTGCCTCGGAAGATTCAGATCGACGAGCGGGTAGGGGAGCGCCTCGTCCGTCCCCGCCTCACGCCTCCGCAGGCTTTCCCGCCGCATGCCCCAGAGGAAGATCAGCGCGCCGATGGCGAAGAACGTCGGGAAGATCATGAAGGTGAAGATCCCCAGGTACGGGCTGGGGCGCTTCAGGCTGTATTCGAGGGCGATGGAGAATACGATGAGAAGGACGCTTCCCGCCGCGATGAGCGCTCCGAAGAAACTGACCGCGTTCCGGTACAGCCCGCCGGGACCGACCCGCTTTTCCTCCATCTTCGCCGCCTCTCTTGGGGATTTTTCGATCAAACACTATTCTGGCACAAGCACGGAAATCTCCGCCTTGATTTTCTCCAAGCGGGTGGATAATATGATCATTCCTCGCAGCGTGCCGAAGTGGTGGAACTGGCAGACACGCCATCTTGAGGGGGTGGTGGGGAAACCCGTGGGGGTTCGAGTCCCCCCTTCGGCACCATGATGAAATCAGAAGGGCCTTCGGAAATCTCCGAGGGCCCTTTCCATTTCATCTCCATGCCGAAGGGGGGACGGGAACTCCAAGGCGCCGCCGACCGGATAGGGAGGAAAAGCCGCCATGGATGGCGGCGACAGGCGCCGCGGCGGCCGGCGGAGCGAGGGCATGGATGCCCGAGCGCGAGCCGGTCGAGTCCCCCGCTTACAGGGGGTATCAGGTTCTGAAACCTGCGGCCTCCGAGGCTACAAGGGCAAGTGGAGTTCCCCTGGTTCCGTAGACACCGACTTGGGTAAAAATAAGGGCACATGGATGCATGAGCGCGATGAACATGGACGCTCCAGTGCCGGAGCCGCCAGGGAGAGCGACGGATCTTGTTACTTCGGACGAACCGGTCAAATCCTGCCCTTGTCCCATGACGCGACTTGACGACATACGCATGTTGGTATAGCATGCCAACATGCGGACGTCGAGCTGTACAAGGAGAAGCACCATGAAGGTTAAAAAAGTGAAGATCGGAATCAAGAGCATATCGACGGCCATGGACGATTTCGTCCGGACTGAGGATGCAGCGCAAAGAGGCGTGCGAACGAAGAAGGAGACGGGGGTCTACTTTACCAGCCTGGAGGCATTCCGCAAGGTCCTAACTCCTAGACGGTTCGATCTCCTCCGCCTCATTCGCGAGCGGGAGCCCGCATCGCTGCACGAGCTTGCCCGTTGCGCCGGGCGCAACATAAAGAACGTTTCTGATGACGTGAAATATCTCGCGCAGGTTGGTCTTGTAGACCTCAAGGACACCGAAAACAAGATCTCGGCGCGGGTGAACTACGAGACGATCCTCCTGGAGATTGCAGTTTGAGCATGGTCTCAGTCAGCGCTGCGGCGACTGGCGAAGTGACACACCGGATCATGGATAGTCGTCGATGGTATTCCACCGGAAGACCTCGACTGTTCCTCGTCATCGACTCGAGAATGTTCATGAAACCGGCCACATGTCGGAATTTTCCGTGTCTCCTCCGGCGGCATTGTCTCTCCCGGTTCGTTGTGGGATGATAAATCATAAATGTGACCACAATGGAGGGAACATTATGCCAAGGGCGGCAGGCACGAAATTCATCGGGGTCAGGGAGTTCAAGGAGAATCTGACCGGCTTGCTCGGGAAGAAGGAAGAGGTGGTGGTTACCCGGCATGGCAAGCCGATCGCCCGGGTCGTCCCGGTGAAGAAGGGGTCCCCCGAGGATCTGCTCCTGGAGATCGGGATGGTGTTGGAAGGTTCGGGCGTTTCGAAGGAGGAGGCGCTGCGGGCGCTTCAGGCGGCCCGGAAAGCCGTCCATGGCTAAGATCGTCGTCGACGCCAATGTCCTCATCTCGGCGGCCTTCGGCGGGACACCTCTAAATGCCGTGAGCAAAGCGTTTTCCAGGGGCGATGTCTGTCTTTCCCCAGTCGTGGCAGCGGAGATCGGGGAGACGATCATGCGATTGTCCAAGAAACTGGGGGCGGAAAAGACGAAGATTCTATTCTCCCTCTGGGACCGGTTCCAATCCCTGTGTCGCATGGAGGAATCCGTACGCAATGTATCGGTCTGCCGTGACCCGAAAGATGATGCCTATCTATCCCTGTGCGCGAGCATCGGGGCGGAATACCTGATCACCGGCGACAAGGACCTGTTGGTGGTGGACCCTGCACGAGAACCCGCGTTGCCCGGGGATTTGAAGATCCTGGCCCCGAGGGAATACCTGGAGATGGATTGAACTTGCTTCCTTTGGAAATATTTTGGAAATGAGAAACACAATGGGTGTGAAAACGTGATCTCCCGGTTCTTGAGGGGGTGGTGGGGAAACCCGTGCGGGTTCAAATCCCGCCTTCGGCACCCTCTTAACCTGATCCCATCGATCTGATCGCCTGATCCGCCGGTTGCCTGTCGATCGCGCTGGGTCAATCTCCGCCCGCGATCACTTCGAACAACGCTTCCACGGTTTCATCTTTTCCGTTATGGGATACCCATCCCTTGAACCGATACAATCCGGGACCGGCGGTCGAGGGTACCGTGAAAGCGAAGTGGGCGGAGTGCACGCCTGTCGACCAGTGGCCCTGCTGGGTCCTCGGTGCGGAAAACAGCGGGTCCTCTCCCCGATAGAGCTGGCGGTGGATCGTCAGGCCGAGCGGCTGCCCGGTCGACGCCCCCTTGACCTCGAAATGGACGGCGAGGTCCAGTTCCTTTCCGCGCGCCACGCGGCTCGGCCGGGCCTCCACCGAAAGGATCCTGGCCCCGGGAGGCGGGTCGGGGGTCGCGGGGGCGGCCGATGGCGCGGCCGCCGGCGGCGCGCTCACGCCGTCGATCTCCAGAACGTCCCGGAGGACGCGGGCCACGCTCGCCGGCTGCATGTCTGCCAAGGTCGGAGGATGCCCGTAATCGACGAGGATCAGGGTGCCCAGGGAGTTCATCTGCTCCGGTAGGATCCACCTGAGCTCGTTCCTGCCGGCCAGTCCCGGCGTCCGGCCGCCGGAGTTCAGGCGGATCTGCAACTGGTTCCCCTTTTTCTTTACCTGCGTGATCCGCGCCCGCTCGTAGCGCCGGATCGAGGAGCCCAGCGACTCCAGCTTCACCCTGTACACCGCGAAATCGATCTCCCCGTTTCCGTAGACCAGCATCCCCTTGTGCAGCGGCAAATCAATTTTGGCCGTCACGGCCCGCCCCTCCAGGGTCCCTTCCGGGACGTTCGCCCCCGGGCCCGCACGGGGAGGCGCCGGGGCGCAGGAGAGCAGGAGCGAAGAAAGGAGCGCGGCGATGGCCAGGACGGGCGGTTTCCGGGTCATGGCGTCACCGGCACCTCCCTTTTGCGGTTTGCATCGCAAGGTCTTCACCGGAGAACGGTCCCAGCACCACCACCGACGGGCCGTATGTGCCCTGGAGACATTTTTTCATGGCGCCCCGCTGGGTGCCGCACATCATCCGGTCGGCGTCTCCCCGGGGAGGGTCCCATACCTTGTGGATTATGTATCCCTTGGGGCTCCCCGGGGTTTCCACCACGTAATAGGCGTCCCCCGCATTTCCTTGTTTGTGGTACGCGCATTTCATGGTCTGGTCTGCGCTCTTGCCCGCGCCGGCGTTACCAGCCGGCACCGCTGCACGCCCGGGAGCGGTCTTCGTCGACGGGATCACTCCCGGCAGAGGATCCTGCCCGATATCCCGGATGCCCGGCTGGGATGTCGGGTATCCGGTCGTTTTGCCGCGGACGTCCCTGGAGGCGGCGATGCCGGCAACCGTACCCATTACTCCCGCGATCCCCTCGTGCGTGATCACCGGTTCGGCCTTCGGTCCCCGCGCGATCGCCTCGTTAGCCACCTCTTTGGCGCGGTCCGTCTGGATGCCGTCGGGGGGGGACGTGCCGCCCGCCGGGGCGGCCGGCGCTTGCGCGTTGACGGTGACGGCCGACACCCGGGCTTTGCCCGCTTCCTTGTCCCAGTCGCCGCCGCCTGTCAGGGTCGCCTGGACGCGCTCCTTCGCTTTCTCCGGCTCCTCGAAATTCTTGTTGAACAGGAAAACTGTGACCGGGGTCTCCGGCGGGACCGCCTGGCCGGCCGGCGGCGATGTGCTGATCGCCCTCCCCTTGTCGCTTTCCTTTGCCGGCGCGAGAAGTTCGGAGAAGCGAATCGCCCGGAAACCGAGGCTTGTCAACAGTTCCTCGGCTTTTTTCCAGTCCATGCCTCTCACAGCGGGCATTTTGACCATGCCGGCCGGCGGGCTGCCGGTGCGGCAGTCGACGGCGTCCGCCTGAAGCCGACCCAGTGTCAACTTTTTTAGCACGGAGGGATCCAGGCAGGACTCGATTTCCGCGGACCTTCGCGTCGCATCCGCCAGGGTATCCCGGGCGCCCTTAAGGTATCGCTCACAGGCCGCCGCGTTGTTCTCTTTTCGGGCGCCGACGGCCTGATTGTACAAATCCCCCCCCTGGGCGGTGAGTGCTCCCAATAGTGCGGCCCTCGAATGCAACTCTTTCTCACGGCCGTCCCGTTCCTGCCGTGCGGCATCGAGCCCCTCGTTTATCCTCTCCAGGTCGGACTCCACCCGGCCAAGCTCCGCTTCGGCGGCTTGCAGGGAGGCCCGGTCCGCTTTTCTCCGCGCCAGATCCCGCTCCAGGTCCTCCAGTTCCCGCGCCAGAGCGGCGAGCTCGTTTTCCTCCTGCTCGATCCGCTCCTGGAGCGTCTTGAAATAGCGCTCGTCCGATGAAAGGTTTTCCTGCGATTGCGCAGAGGTCGACTCCGCGCGGGCGATCGAAGACCGGAGACCGTCCCGCTCCTGGAGGAGTGCGGGTCCCGCCGCGAGTTTCTCGGCTTCCGCGATTTCCGCATTCCGCTTGATCAGCCGGCTGGCCAGCTCCGCCAACCGGGCGCGTTCCCGGGCTTCTCCATCCACCAGCGAGCGTACATCCGGCCATTTATTTCTGTCGTCAAGCCCTATGCCGAACGGGGTCGATGCTGTCTGGTCGCTAAAGTGTTCCCGGCGGCCGATTGCCTTTGCATATTCGCAGAGATCCGTTTTCTGGAGGTCCCGGTTGCAGCCATGGGGGTTTGTCCGGAGGAACGCCAGGGTATCATCCGGGGTTTGGTTCCCGAACAGGTTCCGATGCTCCCCCTGGAGCGAATCCCTCTCCTTGCGCAGGTCGGCCAATTTTGGATCGTTGCCCAGACGGGATTGGATGTCGGCCTCCACTCGAGCCAGTTTCTCCCTGTCACCCCGCAGTTTACGTTTCGCTTCTTCCGCCTCGGCGCGACGGCGGGACGGGTCCTGTCTCGCCGCCTCGCGCCGGTCGACCGCCAGTTCGTTTTCCACCCGTTTCTTGTCGAAGGCCTTCTGCCTCGCATCCTCCTCCATTTGCCGGATCTTCGCTTCGCTGCCGGGTTGCGCGGCGGCCCGGGACCGCCCCTCTTCCACCTTCTTTTTCAGGAGGTCTCGTCGGGCCGAAAGCTGTTTGCCGGCGTTCTCCAGATCATGAACCATGGCGCCGGCATTCCGCCACTGGCCGCAGATGCTTTCGCAATACGCGGGATCAACGGCGGCGAGGGACAGCAGAAGAAAGGGGATCAACCATCGTTTTCGGCGGGCGGGCTTCATCTCCCCGGGCCTCCTGTGCCGTAGGGTTCGGTTCCGGGATGCCGTCGGGAAAAAAGGAAGATCGCAATTCAGTGAAATAATACCATGCCGCCAAGGAGATGGCCTGGCCGGCCGGGCATCTAATGTACAAGTCGGGATTTTCGGGAGCGTGATTTCCGGGTGTCCTGGCTGATCCATCCGGTTCCGCGAAGGTTGCCATGTGAGGCGACGGATCCATAGACCAGGAGGAGTGACATGAATAAGCCGGCAAAGAATACGATTTGCCTTTGGTACGATGGCGACGCCGAGGAAGCAGCGCGATTTTATGCCGAGACCTTTCCCGATTCATCCGTTGGCGCGGTGTTCCTCGCGCCGGGGGACTATCCGTCAGGAAAGAAAGGGGATGTGTTGACGGTCGAGTTTACCGTGATGGGAATTCCCTGCCTCGGGCTCAATGGCGGACCCGGGGTCAAGCACAACTTGGCGTTCTCGTTTCAGGTCGCAACCGCTGACCAGGCCGAAACGGATCGTTACTGGAACGCCATCGTCGGCAACGGCGGCGAAGAGAGTGACTGCGGCTGGTGCAAGGACAAATGGGGCCTGTCCTGGCAGATTACGCCGATCGCTCTGATCGAAGCGATATCCGATCCCGATCCCGCTGCCGCCAAACGCGCGTTCGATGCGATGATGGAGATGAAAAGGATCGACATCGCTGCAATCGAGGCGGCGCGGCGCGGATGAAGTTGTAATCTTCGAATCCCGCCATCCTCCTACCAGTTCTCGTTCCCGTGGCAGGTCGGGGTGCACGAACGGTTCGCCGGCGTGTACGAGATGATCTGCGTGCCCGCGCCCCCGATGGTCGCGGACGCCGGACCCTCCAGCGCGGTGGTGGAGAGGTTGGTGAAATGATTCACCGCGAGCGTGGCGGTGTTGTGGCAATCCGTGCAGGCGGCGGCCCGGTGCGGGCCGCGGTTGTGGTCGTTCGAGGTCGGACCGTTGAACTGGAACGTCGTGCCGTCCGTGTGGCAGTTCGTGCACTGGGTGTTCACGTTCAGCGCGCCGGTCTGCCAGTTGGGCGTCGCCTGCCCCCCGTGGCAGCTCACGTTCGAACAGGCGAGCGCCGCGGAGTTGTCGAACGAAGACGCCCCGGATTGCGCGTTGTAGGTGGCCGGGAACGCCACGTCCCCGGGCGGCACCCGGTTCTTCGCGCGGTTGTAATGGTTCAGGTTCGCGAGGCTGGGCCCGAGGCCGTTATGGCACGTGTCGCAGGAGACGGGGCTCCCCCCGCCGTTCAGGGCGAGATGCACGGCATGCGCCCCGGCGACGTTCGCGTACGTCCCCGCCCCGCCGTCCGGCGGGCTGGCGTGGCAGGAGGTGCACGCGGCCGCCGCGAGCGGCGAGGCAGCGGCGTGGCACGACCGGCAGACGGGCCCGGTCTTCGAAGACGGCGCGGCGACGTCGTGGCAGGCGCTGCAGCTCCCGGGGAACGTCCCGGCTGTCACCGAGTAGTGGGACGCGTTGTTGAACGGCACCTGATGCGCGGCGCCGGCCGCCCCGTGGCACAAGGTGTTGTTGAAGCAGCCGGGGGTTCCCGCGGCGGACTGGTGGCAAAGCGCGCAAACGGCGGCGTTCCCCGCGTCGGTGGTGCTGTGCTTGTACGTGTCGAAGGAATTCCACTGCGCCGGGTGCGGCGGGTTCGGAACGCCCACCGGTCCCGGAGCGGACACGAAGTGGCAGGTGGTGAAGCAGGAGACCCCCGACGAACCGCCGTCGAAGTTCGTCCCGGTCCCGTGGCAGACCTGGCAATACGCAAAACCGGTCGTCGCGGACGGCGTCGCTTTTGCGGCGTTGCCGTGCTCCTGCGGGGCGGGAGGGAACGCGAACCAGAGGCCCCCCACCGGGTGGGGAACCGCCTGGTTGTGACACATCGTCCCGTTGAAGCAGCCGGGAGCCGTCCCCGCGGGGGCCGGCGAAGGGGGAGGATGCGGATTCCGGGGGTTAGCCGTCCCCGTGAAAGCGTGGCAGGTGTAGCACACGGGCGCGTTTCCCGGCTCGGATATGTTCGTGTGGGTGTACGTGGTGCCCGCGGAGGAGCGCCACGGCTTCGGCGCGTGCGGAGCGGCCACCCCGTGGCAGACCAGGCACGACACGTTCGAAGCGCCGCCGGCGAAATCGTTTCCATGGCATGCCTGGCAGCCCGGGAATCCCTGTCCGGGTACCGTGCCGTCCGTCTTGGCCGCATCGCCGTGCGGCTGTGCCGCGGGGGGGGCGGCGACCCACCCGGCGGGATGGCCGGCCTGGTTGTGGCACATCGTCCCATTGAAGCAGCCGGGAGCCGTCCCCGCGGGGGCCGGCGACGGGGGAAGATGCGGGTTGTTCGGCGAACCCTGGAGATGGCACCGCGCGCACACCGATGCGTTCGCGCCGTTCGTATCCGCGTGGCTGAACGTAGCGCCGCGCCACGGCGCCGCAGGGTGCGGCGCGGGGACGCCGTGGCAGGAGGCGCACCCAGGGGCCGTCAGGCGGCCGGAGAAGTCGCTCCCGTGGCAGATCTGGCAGGAGGCGAACCCCGAGTTCCCCGGAGCTTTCTTCGCCTCCGCCCCGTGCACCGAGGGGCCCGACCACCCCGCCGCCGGTCCGTGGTGGCAGCCGGCCGGGTTACCGTAGCACGACGTGCGGGAGACCCCGCCGGCGAGGTCCGGGCCGTGGCACTCCGCGCAGCCGCTGCTCCCGTTGGTGGCGATGAAATCCTGCGTGGCGGCCGAGGCGTGCGTCCCGCCGGAAGGAACGGTCAGCCACCCTGGGACGGAAGCGCCGGAAGGAAGCACGTGGTCCATGTTCACTCCGGACTTGCCGGTCGACGACCCGGTGCAGCCCGCGACCAGGGCGGTCGCCATCAAGATCCAAAGCCCTGCATAGTAATTGATATTCCGGCGTGTTCTACAGGAACGCGTCATGTCGTCTCCCATCCGTCTTGAGGAATCGATCCAGGTGGGTACGTATAGCTGCCCGCTGCCGCATTCGATAGTTATTCCTCATTAGTATACATGAGACGGGATTTTATTCGATAAAATATCTCCGCCCACCTCAAATAGCTATCTCGGCCTGATGAACAGGGAATGGATGCTCCGGCCCAGCTTCCCCCTGGCGTCGAAAAGAGTAGTGGATGTCTGTCCGATCCCTTCACCTTCCATGACCGTTCGCGCATCCATCCCGACCCACTCCCCTTCGGGCTGGCGGTAGACGCCTACGATCAGGTCCACCGGGACGAATGTCCACTTCGTGATATCGAGCTCCGCGCTGATGCCGTTCGCGTAGTCGACCATCAATACCAGCGATTCCAGGCCGTTGATCTTCCTGTTTTCCACCAGCGGTATCCGCGGTCTCGTCCATACCGCCGCGGGCCCGCGAGAGTCGTAGCCCCCCTTGATGAAACGCCATTCGAGCGCTTCCCCGTACGGAAAAGTCTCGATCCCCGGGAAGAACGTGTGGCTCTGCGCTTCCGGGAAGGGTGGCGTCTCGAAGATGTCCGGTACAGGGGTGGTGACTCCCGGAGCAGGCGAAAAACGCCAGGCGTGGGCGACAAGGAACTTCTTCCCGCCCGAAAGGTATTCTGCCTTCAGCAGTTCGATCCGCTTGCCGCCACGGACGATTTCCACCTTGATCTCACATGGTTTTACCGGCACCGCGTTGAGGAATTCCACGGAGATTTTGGTGATGACGAACGGTGCCTGAGAGGGATAGGTGCGGAATGCGTGGGTCAGCAGGGCGCACGGCGGACCGCCGTGCTGTAATTCCGGTGACCAGGGCCCGATGGTCGCTTCACTCGGTTCGAAGGTGTTCTCGGCCACTTGTCGGAAGAAAGCGGCGGGATGCTCAGTCATGGGTCCACTTCCTTGTCACGGCCAGGACGGCGCTCCGACAATGTGCCCTGGAGTGGATACGATATCCCCGCCCACCACCGGGCCTGCAGGCACATGAGGAGGCGCAAACGCGGGCACCGGCCCTTTGCCCATCACATTCATGACCTTCGCGGAGGTAGTCCACAAAATGAAGCCCATGTGGAGCCACCGGCAGAAGTCATCGATCCCTTCGTTTCCGCCCGGCCAGGAAGCGGCGATTCCGATCCGGCTCTTGATGGAGGCGGCAAGGGGCTGCGGCTGGAGAGGCGCCGGGTTCTGGGTGAGCCCGATGAGCGGGAACGGAGTATTCGGCGTTGGAGGCGCCGCGGGACCGGGAACGGCGGCAAAGGAGGGGTACCATGGAAGTCCGCCCACGCGCACGCTGTCGGCCCAGGATTTCCATGCATCCGCAACCGCGCCCACGAAACCGTCGACAACAAAGCCCGGAGCGCCCGCAGCCAGCATGTTGGCCCTGAATAGAACCTTCATGTCGATCGTCTGCTCGAGCCTGCCTCCCGAGGCGGTGGGCCCGTTGATCACGATCCCCGAGAATTTCAGGCCGGCCGCCCACAGCGGTAACCCCGCCTTGAACCCCGCCTTCGCTCCTGCGAGCCAGGCGGCCCAGTCGGCATAGACCCTGGTCACAGCCTGGGAGACATTGTTCCCCGTGTCGGCGGCGGACTCTCCCAGGGTATTCTGAGGGTCGACGACACCGTGGAAGGTGTGGCTTCCGGCCGTCGCGCGCCATGGTACCGCCACCTCGAAGACAGTGCCCGCAGAAGCGCCAAGCCTGGTTTCGGCCTTCAGGACCGCGTTGTCGACGTAGATCGCCCAGGGGATCGGTTTCGTCCCCGAGCCGAAGGTCTCAATTACCATCTTGATGGTGACCAGGTCGAAAGGCCTGGTTCCGCCCTCGACTGCGATGCTCCGGACGGCCGCCGTGAACGGCTTGGCAAAGGTTCCCGCTGCCGGAGGCATTCCCGGTTTCGGCACGGTTTTCGGCACGATCTGGGCGGCTTCAGCCGATTCGGGCCGGAACCCGAAAAGACCGCGCAGCGATATTACGGCGCCCATCCATAGCGAAGTCAGGAGGAATCTGCGTCGGCCGGAGACCGGGCGCAGCTCCCGATTCTCTTTCTCCATGTAGACTCCTTTCAATATCGCGTATCTATCCGGATGATCCGCATTGTAAGCCAAAAGGAATATGCGGGACATGGCCATTGCTTTCCATCTTCCGGGCCGAGACCAAAGTCCTGTTGTGAAGATACAAAGGGTTATTTCCGAAATAATATATGGAATCATCGGGATGCGACATTCCCGGGCGGAACGCCGGCGATCGACAGGAGACCCAGATGAGAAGAACAGCGGCAAGATGTATTCCGAAATTTATTGTCCTTCTGTACACCTTTGCGCTACCGCCGCTCGTTTGTGCTGATTTCCCGTTCCTCCCCGGGAAGGCGCTTGCCTTCGAAATGGCCTCGGAGCGCGCCGCAGGCGGCGGGTCCATGAGCATATGGAAGGCGCGAAAGACGGTAATCAATGGGCTGCAACAGGTCGATCCGACCGCCACGTTTCTACGGTCGGTTCCATCCGACATCAAGGTTACTGGGCAGGCCATCGAATTTTACGCCGCGGTAGGCAACTGTAATTTGTGTCCCCTGCCGGGCACCTCGTCCGGCACCACACACAAATTTGACCTGATGCGGATCGGAACCTTTAGTGTCGCCGGATCGCGCCAGGCCGGAATAGGAATGTCGCGTCGCCGCGAACCCGGCACCGGCTTGCTGATCAACGGCACAGAGCCTCACTACACCCA
>JBFLWB010000189.1 GCA_040758155.1 Thermodesulfobacteriota bacterium | reverse complement strand
AACCGCTGGGTGGCCGCGGAGAAAAAGGCCGGCAGGAAAGGGAAGGAGAAGGTGAGGAAGGGCCCGGCGGCGCCGATGCCGTCGCTGTAGCCCTCCGGGCTCGGGAGGCCCCGCGGGCGTCAGCCCCCGGGGCCATTGTACTCTTCGCGCGGGGGCGAGAACGCCTCGACGGCGACGGCGCCCTCCGGACCTGCCTTCGCGGCGTGCGGCGTCCCGCCGGGGAACAGGTACATCCCGTTCCGGGGAACGGGCCGCGTTTCCCCGCACGCGGTGAGCTCCAGCTCCCCCGACACCAGGATTCCGATCTGCTCGTGGGGGTGCGAGTGCGTCGGCACGACGGCGTGCGGCTCCAGCGCGATCAGGGAAAGCATAACCTTTTCGCCGGAAGCGATCTTCGCCTTCACCCCCGGGACGAGCGTCCTGGGGGGGATCTCAAGCGGATCCCATAACCATTCCATTCATTCCTCCCAAAGGCGTCAGTCCATGGGCTTCATGTAGTCTTCCCGCGGCGGCGAGAACGCCTCGATCAGGATGGCGCCGCGCGGCCCCGCCTTGAAGGCGTGCGGCGTGTTCCCGGGGACCAGGAACAGCGCGTTCCCCGAGAGGGGGCGTACGTTCTCGCCGATGGCGAACTCCATCGTCCCCGACACCAGCATCCCCATCTGCTCGTGCGGGTGGAAATGCACCGGCATGTACGAATCCGGCTCCATCGAGACGAGGGAGAGCATCACCTTGTCCCCGAAGACGATCTTGGCGGTGACCCCGGGCGCGAGGGTTCTCGGGACGAGGTTCCCGGGATTCCAGAATCCTTCCATGGGGACCTCCTTTCGGGCGGGGTTGTTTATATCCCATTATGGCCTTCCCTGGAGGGTCAAGGGAAGTTCCAGGTTGTTCTCCGCCATCAGCGCGGCGTCGGAAAGGATCGCGCGCGCGGGTCCGTCGGCGACGATCGCGCCGTCCCGGATCACGAGGCAGCGCGCGCAGACGTCGAGGATGAGGTCGAGGTCGTGCGACGCGACGATCTTGGAGTGCGCGAAGCCGTTGAGCAGCCCGATGACGCCGCGCCGCGACTTCGGGTCGAGGCTGGCGGCCGGCTCGTCCATGACGAGGATGTCCGGCTCCATCGCGATCACCGCGGCGATCGCCACCGCGCTCTTCTGCCCTCCCGAGAGGTGGTGGGGCGGCTTGCCGGAGAGCCCCAGGGCGTTCACCCGGAGGAGGGCGGCCTCCACCCGCTCGCGGACCCGGTCGGGAGGCAGTCCAAGGTTCAGGGGGCCGAAGGCGACGTCGTCGAACACGGTCGGCATGAAAAGCTGATCGTCGGGGTTCTGGAAGACGACGCCGACCTTCCTGCGGATCTCCGCGCGCGTTTCCTTGAGCAGCGGCACCTCCCCGATCGTGACGCTTCCAGAGGAGGGGAGCAGGTGGCCGTTCATGTGGAGCAGGAGCGTCGATTTCCCCGCCCCGTTCGCTCCCACGATGCCGACCGATTCCCCGTGGACGATCCGGAACGAGACCCCCTTCAGCGCCTCGGTGCCGTCCGGGTAGCGGAAACGGACATCCCGGAATTCGATGATGTGGTGGCTCATCCGGCCAGCCCCCGCACGAGGCGCCCGATCGCCTGGGGGACGGGGACGAAGCGGCAGAGCGCGAACCAGGCAGCCGAGGAGAGCACGAAGACGGCGTCCGCGGGACGCAGCGTCTCCGGGCGCATCGACGGGCCCTCGCCGCGGAAGCCGCGCGCGAGCATCGCCCCGTAGATCCGCTCCGCGCGCTCCACGGTCCGGAGAAACAGCGTTCCCACGATGCGGACGAACACCCGCGCGCCGGTCCCCCGCCTCCCGAACGAGCGCATGTCCCGCGCCCGGACGACGCGGATCGCCTCCTCGACGAGGACGAAGAGGTACCGGTACAGGAAGAGGAGCTGGGAGACGAAGAGGGCGGGGAAGCCCAGACGGCGCAGGCCGCGGCAGATGCCGGGAAAGGAGGTCGTCGCGATCAGCAGGAGCGCCGCGCTGACCGTCAGCGCGAACTTCACGAGGATCGAGGCGAAGGAGACCCAACCGGCGGAGACCGAAAACCCCGGGGAAACGGCCACGATTCCAGGGTCCAGCAACGGGTTGAACATGCCGACGAACACGGCGAACGGGGAGACCGCCGCCACCTTCCTTGCGATGAAGCCGGCCGGGATGTCCCCGAAAGCGCCCACGAGCAGCGGGAACAGGAAGAACGGGAGCAGCGACAGGACTTCATATCTCGGGAACGAAACGACGGCGACCACGAAGAGCATCGTCGCGATCACCTTGGCGCGCGGGTCCAGCCGGTGGACCGCCGTGTCCAGGTAGGACAGGCGGTCCAGCCGGCCGATGTCGGAATACGCGGCTTCCAGGGTCATCCGGCCCGGCGCCTCCGCAGGGCGCGCACGGCCCACCCGACGAGCATCGCCATCGCCAGGACCAGGATGCCGCCGACCAGCCCCGAGACCGTGGAGCCCGCGTCGACCGACGGCCAGGAGGGAGTTTCCTCCGGCTTTCCCGCTTCGGCCTCCGGCGTCCTGAAGCCGTAGTCGGGCAGAATGGCGGTCTTCTCCTGCAGCTCCTTGAGGGCGGCGGAAACGCCGTGCTCCCGTTCCTGGAGTTCCGCTTTCCCCGTGATCCTTTCGATCGACCATTCGAGCCCGTCGGGATGGGCGGAGGCGAACCAGGAAAGCGCGCCGCCGGTCACGGCGGCCAGCGCGATGAACCCGACCAGGACGGTCCTGAGGGAGGCGCTCGCGGGGATCGAGCCCCGGGCGGCGGAAGCATCGAGGATCTCCGGACGGAGCGCGCGGACGAAGGAAACCACGCCCGCCGTCACGAGTCCCTCGACGATCCCGATGGCCAGGTGGATCGGCTGCATCAGCAGGAGGAAGGAGCCGAACGGAAGCTCGGACTTTCCCGAAAGGTGCGTCTGCAGGGCGACCGACAAGGCGCCGAGCTGGAGCGCGCCGACGGCGCCGACGAGCGACGCCGCGAAAATGCGTCGCGGGCTGCTTCCGTCGCCGGCCAGCGGCCTGTAGACCAGCGGATACGCGACATAGCAGGGGTAGATCCCGAGGTTCCAGACGTTGCAGCCGAGCGCCAGCAACCCTCCGTCCGCGAAGAATAGCCCCTGCACCGTCAGGACGGAGGCCATGACGAGGAAGGCGGCGTGCGGTCCGAGGAGGATCGCCAGGATCATGCCCCCGCCGAGGTGCCCGCTCGAGCCGGTTCCCGGAATCGTGAAGTTGATCATCTGGGAGGCGAAGATGAAGGCGCCCAGCACACCCATCAGCGGGATCTTCCGGTCGTCGATCCCCTGCTTCAACCGCTTCGACGCGTAACCGATCGTCGCCGCCGTTCCCGCCCAAAACGTCCCCCCCACGGCGGGGGACAGCAATGCATCCGCCATGTGCATGGTGTCGCCTCCCTACCTGGTTCCCTGGAAGGCCAGGGTGAATCCGAGGAGGTACGTCACATCGGGGGCGTCGCTGTCGATTCCCCATCGGACGCCGGCATCGACGGTCAACGCGTCGGTGATCCCGCGCTGCAACCCCGCCAGCAACTCCACGGAGGCGCCGGCGGAGGACGGTTTTTCCCACAACAGCTCGGACACCAGATTCAGGCTCTCCCGGATCTCCCAGGCGCCGGCCACGCTGGCACGGTACAAAGTCTCCCTCTCGTCGTTCCCGGCCAGGTGCGTCCCGATGTCGGCCCCCGCGTTGGCGAAGACCGTGAACGGCTCGAATGCCCATTCCGCGATGACGGTCGCCAGGATCGCGGTCTGGCCGCCTTTTTCCGCCGGCAGCGACACACCCCCCTTGATGCCGAGCGTTGGGACCCGGCCGTCGCCTTCGTTGAAGGACGTCTTGAGCTGCGCTTCCACGTCGCCCATGCCGCGCGTGCGGACGCCCGCGGGATCCTTCGCGAAGTCGTAGCTGTAGCCGACGGCAAGGTCGACCTTCGGGGCGACCCCCATTGTGATGCCGTTCCCGAGGGAAGTGGTTCTCGACCCGTCGCTGCCGTTCCGCCGCTCGAGGTTGAACTCCACCTCGACGTTTCCCTTTCCCTGCGTTCCGGCGTCTTCCGTGCCGAAGGGATGCCCGGCGAGGGCGTCCCGCCCTGTTCCGGCCAGAACCGCCAGGCAGATCGCCGCCGCGGCCGCGACGGCCGCCCCGCTCCGTTTCATGTCGCGCCCCCTTACCGTCATGAGATAGGATGTCACGAATTATATATTCGTAACACTTCTGCAAAAAAAAATTATCTCATCCGAGCGCCTTCCCCTCCGCCGTGGCCGAGAACGTCCCGTGCCGGACGCCGCGCGTCCCGATGAGCCGGTCGGCGATGGATTTCAGCAGGGAGGCCTTTCCCCGGAGGACAAGCACCTCCAGGCAGTGGTGGGGGTCGAGATGGACGTGGAGGGTGGAAACGATCGTCTTGTAATGGGCGTGCTGCAGCTCGGTGAGGCGCTCCTCCAGATCCCGGACCTCATGGGAGTACACGAGGGTCAGGGTACCCACCGCCTCCTCGTCGCCGAGTTCCCAGCGGTCGCGGACCAATGCGTCGCGGATCAGGTCGCGGATCGCCTCGGAGCGGTTTCCGTACCCCTTCCGCTCGATGAGGCGGTCGAACTTTGCGAGAAGCCCCTCGTCCAGGGAGATGCCGAACCGCGTCACGCCGGGCAACGACGCCCCTCCGCAGGAAATGGTGGCACGATAATAAAAATCATGCCACCAGTCAACAACTATTTATTTCCCGAGCTTCTCGGGGAGCGTGAACTCGCGCCCGCAGTGGGGGCAGATCACCGTGTCGCCCGGGTTCCACGGTTTCACGGCGGTCTTGTTGGAGGAGCATGCGGCCATAAGCAGCGGCAGCAGCAGCAGGAGCGGCAGGAGCCGTGAGACGGCGCGGCGTTTCATGATGGTTGCCTCCGGCGGCGCGCAACGTTTCCCTAAGGGACGCGCACTCCACGTATTATAATCGCCGTCAGCCCGGCGCGGGCACGGGATCGACAGGGAGGAAAGGATGGAAAACCGGGAATTGCTGGCGTTCGCCGAGGATGTCGCCCGCGGGGCGGGGGAGATCCTCCGGAGGAACTTCGGCCGGCGGCAGAAGATCCATTTCAAGGGGGAGATCGACCTGGTCACGGAGGTGGACCGGGAATCGGAGCGATACATCCTCGGGCGGATCCGCGAGCGGTTTCCCGACCACGGCATCCTGTCGGAAGAGAGCCCGGAACGGACCTCGCCTTCTCCCTACCGGTGGATCGTCGATCCGCTGGACGGGACCACGAACTACGCGCACGGGTACCCCTGCTTCTGCGTTTCCGTGGGCGTGGAGCGCGAAGGGGAGATGGCGGCCGGGGCGGTGTACGACCCGCTGCTCGACGAGATGTACGCCGCGACGGCGGGCGGGGGAGCGTTCCGGAACGGGGAGCGCATCGCCGTTTCGGAAATATCCGACCTGAGGAAAGCACTGCTGGCCACCGGCTTCGCCTACGACGTGCGGCTTTCGGCCGACAACAACTTCGACTACTTCCGGGCGTTCGTCTTCACCGGGCAGGCGATCCGCCGGGACGGCTCCGCGGCGCTCGACCTGTGCTACGTGGCCAGCGGCCGGTTCGACGGGTTCTGGGAGCTGAAGCTGAAGCCCTGGGACACGGCGGCGGGCTTCCTGATCCTCCGGGAGGCGGGCGGGATCGTCACCCGTCTCGACGGCGGCGCGTACGACCTCCACCAGCCGGACATCCTGGCTTCCAACGGGCGGATCCACGACCGGATGATCGAGGTCCTGCGGAAAGCGAAAAAATAGGTTCACACCTTTTTTGATTTAACGATGAGTCCTGCTCCAAACAGCGTAGGAATCGAAAACATTTGCCGAAATACTTCTTTGTTGATTCTTGCTCTCGAGGGGGTAGGCGAGTTTTTCCTGAATACGAGGTATGTTGCAATAAGGGAAAATGGAATTAAAAAGATATATATCCAACTGATGAGTTTTATCTGGTTTGTGGCAATGCTTTTTATGACAAATCCATTAGTGGCTAATCGATATCTGAGTTCCGGGAAGGATACCATATTGATATGATGCAGCGGCATCGGGTCGGTCTCATCCAGGGGCCATTTGCATCCATGATGAAATCCGGTTAATAGCCAGCGCCACCTGGAACGTAATGAAGATATGTTAGGGGTTACGATTATAAAAAAGCCATCTTTCTTTATTATCCTTGCGCATTCTTTTATAAAGTCGAACGGTCTCTCAATGTGTTCAATGCCGTCAATGCAGCATACACCGTCAAACATGCCATCGTCATAAGGCAGATTGTTGTTCATGTCGGCGACTTTAAACTCTGCACCGTCGAATTTAATTATATGATCACAGTCGGCCGCATGGACTTTCATTCCATGTTTTTCCACCATGCGCTTGGCGAATGCGCCCTCTCCGCTGGGTATATCCAGGATGGTATCGTGGTTCTTTTCCTCAAGGACCAATCTTTCTACGACTTCATGGGTATTTATCAAGGTGTTTTCTAAAAGACCGCCGTAGTGTTTGCGTTCCAGGAACTTGAATCTTATACGCATAACGGTTTCCCATTCGGCCAATTGGTATTGGAATATTGCTCGGCCAGGGAGGAGGCCGTTTCACGGCCTCCCCCCGGTTTCCGTGGGACGCGTTCGCGGCGACTTACTTCTTTACGCCCCCTACGAGGGCGATTGCGTACTTGTCGTGGGCGAACTTGTGCACCTCGGGGAACTTCGCGAAGAGCCACCCGTGGAAGATCTCGGTCCCTCCCTCGAACACCTCGACCTGCACCGCGGGATTCTCCGGGTTATTGGATTCGGAGGTGATCTGGTCCGGCGCCATCTTGAAGTGCGGGAAGAACGCGCCCACCTTGATGGTGAGGCCGGAGTCGGGGACCTTGAACTCGGCGTTCAGCGGCATGTCGAACTGTTTCTTTTCCTTCTTTTCCTTGTACTCCACTTCGATCTTGGCGGCCTTCCATGACTTCTTGACTTCGTCGGGAATCACGACCTTCTTCTCTACGCCCGCTCCGCCGGGCATCCCGCCGGGCATTCCGCCGGGCGGCATCCCGCCGGGCGGCATTCCGCCGGGCATCCCGGGCTGTTCCGGGGCGCCCTGCGGGGGCATCGGGGGCGGGGACGGCTGCTTCTTCTTGCAGCCGGAACCGGCAACGGCGACCACCATCAGCGCAGCCACGAACATGCAGATCTTCTTCATCGGTACCTCCTGGAGCTGGATGGAATGATTATCGACGGAAATATCGAATCCCTCCCCGGAGGAATTCGTACCTGAAAAAATGGCGGAGAGGCAGGGATTTCCCTCCGCTCCTCGACGTCCTGTCTCGTCGCTCGCCGCTCCCGGGCATCCATGCCCTCCGCGGCACTTGGCCTTCCATGGCCATCGCGGTTGTCGCCCTGATCTTTCGCCGCCATCCATGGCGGCTCATCCTCGCATCTGCTCGGCGCTCGACTCGGTTCAAATCCCTGCCCAAAGGAACTCGTACCCAAAAAAATGGCGGAGAGGCAGGGATTTGAACCCTGGAGGCGGGGTTTAGCCACCTACGCGATTTCCAGTCGCGTTCCTTCGGCCAGCTCGGACACCTCTCCGCTTACGGCCGCTTGCTTCATTTTACTCGACCCGGATCGACATTCCTCCGCAAGGAAAAGCGTACGGGAAAACATGGCGGAGAGGGAGGGATTCGACCGCTGAGGCTCAGGCCATCCAAGCCTTCGCCCTCCCGGCGCCTCGCCCTCCTGCCGCGCTCCCGTGCGTCGCGCTCTTTCTCCTCTTCGTCGGCGGAGGGCTCGGGTTCGAACCCTCCCCAAGGAAAAGCGTACGGAAAATCATGGCGGAGAGGGAGGGATTCGAACCCTCGGTACGGTTTTACCCGTACAACCGCTTAGCAGGCGGTTGCCTTCAGCCTTGCTCGGCCACCTCTCCCCAAAGCTTGCCGATCCGGGAATTCGCCTTGGCGGAGGGAGTAGGATTTGAACCTACGGAAGCTTGCGCTTCAGCGGTTTTCAAGACCGCCGCCTTCAGCCGCTCGGCCATCCCTCCACGAAACATTTATATATACCAGATGCATGCGTCGCGGTGGGGGAAAATCGGCTGGGGGGTTCCTCCCGTTTGCGGTATCATGCATGGAATTCGGCAATAACATGGCGGTTTCCCTTGCTTGACGCGCGCCGCATCCTGATCGTGAAGCTCTCCTCCATGGGAGACGTCCTGCACGCGCTGCCCGCGGCCGCGTTCCTGCATGAGAGGGCGCCGTCCGCGGAAATCCACTGGGCCGTGGACGCGCGGTTCGTGGAGCTTCTCGAGGGAAACCCGTGCGTCGCGAAGGTCGTTGCGCTTCCTCTCAAGGAATGGAAGGGGCGCGCCGGGCGCCCCTCGACGTGGAGCGAGGCGCTCGCGGCAATCTCCGCGATGCGGAGGGAACGGTATGATGTCGCCTTCGACCTCCAGGGAAACATCAAGAGCGGGGTAGTGACCTTCCTGTCGGGAGCGCCGGTGAGATTCGGGTTCCCGCGGGATGCCGCCCGGGAGCCGCAGAACGCCTGGTTCACCAATCATCGGCCTGCGGCGTCGTCCTCGGACCGGCACGTGTCGGAAAAGATCCTTCGGGTGGCGAGCGCTCCGTTCGGGGGCGATTTCTCCTTCGAGGGATCGGCGGGAGGAGTGACGGTTCCCCCGGACCGGGTCGCGGAAGCGGAACGGCTCCTTTCGGAGACGCTGCCGGGAGCGGCCCCGCGGCTGGCCCTGCACCCCGGGACGACCTGGAACACGAAGCGGATGGATCCCGCCTTCTGGTCGGAGACCGTGCGCAGGCTCGCCGAGGAATTCCCTTCGCTGGGGACGTTCCTTTCGTGGGGGACGGAAGAAGAGCGGGAGGAATGCCTCGCCATCCGGCGGCTTGCGGGCGGGCGCGTCGAGCTGCTGCCCCGTCTGGGGTACAAGGCGCTCGCCGCCGTCTACCTCGCCTGCGGGTTCATGATCGGCCCGGACACGGGCCCCCTCCACCTGGCGGCGGCCGTCGGCGCCAGGACGGTGTCGGTGTTCCGCGGCAGCGACGGGAAATACGCCGCCCCGGTCGGCCTCTTCCACCGGTTCGTCCAGGCGCCGCTTCCGTGCACGGCTTGCCAGATCAAGGGGGACAAGGTCTGCCCGCGGGACGCGGAGTGCCGGGCGACCATCCGCCACGGCGAGATCGCCGCTTTGATGGCCGGCCTGATGCGGGAAGCTGCGTTGTGACGCTGCAGGATCACCGGCACCGGGGACGGGTCGCTACTTTTTCCGTTCCCTCTGCAGCTCGTACAGCGTCATGTACTTGAGGAACGTCCCGACCGCTCCCACGACGGAGACGACGAAGCCCTCCACTCCGTCGAGGAATCCGAGGCGCGCGAAGTACCTGTATAGGAAGGTGTAGAGCGGCCTCACCGTGAAGTGGTGCCACCGCGCCGTCCGCCCCTGCCGCAGGTACTCCTCGGCGGAGAGCCGGGCGTAGCGGGCGGTGCGCCGGATGTACCCGTCCAGATCGAGGTCCTGGGCGTGAAGGATGTCTCCCGGCAGCCGCCCCACCGGGCCGTCCGGGAGGAACCGCTCGTGGATGTTCGCCTCGGTCCACTTCCCCCTCCGTCGGTCGTACAGCCGGAGCTTGCGGTCCGGGTAGAGAGACGCGTGGCGGATCCATTTCCCCCAAAAACGGCTCAAGCGGGCGAACTCGAATCCCGCATGCCGCGCGAAATCCTCCTCTTTCAGCCCTAAGATCGCTTGCCGCATCGCGTCCGATATGCGCTCGTCGGAATCGAGCTCGAGGACCCAGTCGTGGGACGCCAGCGACATGGCGTGGCTTTTCTGGTCGCGGAAGCCAGTGAACCGCCTCTGATGGACGATCGCCCCGTGCCGCAGGCAGATCGCCTGCGTCGCATCGGCGCTGAAATCGTCGACGACGACGATCTCGTCCGCCCACGCGAGCGAGGCGAGGCACTCCCCGACGACCTTCTCGTTGTCCCTGGTGATGACGAAGGCGGAGATCTTCGGGCGCACGCGCGTCACCTCCCCACCACGGAAAGCGCCTCCGATGCGGCCGCGACCACCTCGTCGACGGCGATCGCCTCCATGCACATCGGCTTCCCCCTCGGAGAGGGCTCGCATTCCGTGAAGAACTTCTGCCGGCACGGGCAGCACTGGAACCGCTTGGTCAGGACCCTGCACCGTTTGCCCCACGGGCCGAACAGGTCGGGCGTCTGGGGTCCGAAAAGCGCCACCAGCGGAACGCCGATAGCGGCGCCCAGGTGCATGATCCCGCTGTCGTTGCAGACCAGCAGGGAGCATTTCGAAAGCAGCGCCATGGTCCCGCGCAAATCGGAGGCGCCGACCACCGAGATCGGGGCGGGCCGGATCCGCTCCGCGATGCCGGCGGCGAGGTCGGTGTCCCCCTTTCCACCGAAGAGGAGCACCCGGACGCCGTGCCCCGCCTGGAGCGCGTTCGCGACCGCGACGAAGTTGTCCTCGTGCCAGCTCCTGTCCCGATTTGCCGTGAACGGGTGGATGGCGACCAGCCGGGAGCGCCCGTCGAACCCCTGGCGGGCGAGGAACTTCTCCGCGAAGGCGGATTCCTCCTCCGAGATCCACGCTTCCAGGTGGTCGTCGACGACCGGGACGCCGTCGGCCCGGAGCACCTCCAGGAAATTCAGCACCTCGTGCCGGTCGCGGCGGTAGGGGACCCGCTTCGTCAGCAGGAGTCCGCGCCCCTCCGTGTCGAAGCCGATTCGCTCGCGGGCGCCGGAGAGGAATGCGAGGATCGCGCTGGACAGCGACCGCTTCAGGACGTAGGCCTTGTCGTAGCGGCGCCTCCGGAGCTCCGCGACGAACCGGGCCTTCGAAAGGAGGGTCCGGTGCCGGCCGGTGCTGTCCGCGTGGATCGTGGGCGGGTCGTAGACGAGGAACTCGTCGACGTACGGGATTCCGGCCAGCACATCCGAGGAGTAGGGGGCGACCACCATGTCGATGCGGGCGTCAGGGTAGGCCTTGCGGAGGTTCCGCAGAAACGGGACGGTGAGGATCGTGTCCCCGATGAAGCGGTACCGCAGGACGAGGAGCTTCATCCCCGCCCCTTGTAACGCTCGAGGATCTCCGGCAGCGCCTTCCACTTCTTGTGGAACCAGAAGTACTGCTCGGGGTGCTTCCGCACCTTCTCCTCGAGCCGCCGGGAATACTCGTCCAGCACGGCGCTCACCGCCTCTTTCAGGGAAGCCGCCGATGAATAATCTATCGGGGGCTGGATGTCGATACTTATGCGCCCCCCTTCACGCGTAGCGAAGCCGGTGGTGACCGCGATGCCGCCGCGGCATGCCAGCGCCACGGGGCCCCCCGGCAGGTACGTCGGCAGCCCGAAGAAGGTGGTCCGGGTCCCTTCCACGCCGGCGTCCTGGTCCACCAGGGCGACCACGATGCTTCCCTGTTTCATGGCGCGGAAGACTTTCGCTCCGGCCTCCGGGTCGTTGCGGAACCCCCTGACGGCGATGATCGTATTGCCGTGCCGGCCGTACACCTGCTCGATCTCGCGGTTGATGTACTCGTTTCCGATCCGCTTGGCGATGAACGCCATCCGGTACCCCACGGTTCGCGTATAGTGAGCGCCGGCCACGAAGTTCCCGATGTGCCCCGAGAGGATCAGCAGCCCCCTTCCGCCGCTCGCCGCCTCGTCGAGGATATCGCGCCCGAGGAGCTCGAAGCGCTCCTCCTTCCCCCGGAGCAGGCGGTCGGAGGCGACGATCTCGGAGACAATCCGTCCGTACTCGGCGTAGCATCCCTTTTCGATCCGGTCCAGCTCCGGCTCCGGCATCTCCTTGCCGAAGGCCGCGCGCAGGTTCACCCGCACGACGCGCCGGCGGATCCCGAGGAGGCGGCAGGCGGCGGCCAGCCCCCGGAAAGAGGGAAACAGGACCCGGAGCGGCATGAGCGAAGCCGCGCCGATGGCGCCCTTCATTGCAAGCCAGGCGATGAAAGCGCCGATGTCCGTCCGGTTTGCCCGGTCTTGTCCGTCCATCCGGCAGATGATAGCATGATGCAGGCGACGAGCGGTTTCCCCGCCGCCGGATCCGAAAATATCGTGAAGATATCCGTAATAGTCCCGACATATAACCGCCCCGCGGCGCTGCGGCTTTGCCTGAGGAGCCTGGCGGAGCAGTCGCTTCCCGCCTCGGAGGTGCTGATCGCCGACGACGGCAGCGGGCAGGAAACGCGCGACGCCGTGGCCGAAATGAAGGAAACGCTCAAAGGCGCGTTCCCGATCGTCCACGTCTGGCAGGAGGACGACGGCTTCCGGAAGCCGAAGATCCTGAACGAGACGGTCCGCAACGCCACCGGGG
The DNA here is from genome assembly GCA_040758155.1 of Thermodesulfobacteriota bacterium. NCBI lineage: Bacteria > Pseudomonadati > Thermodesulfobacteriota > Thermodesulfobacteriota bacterium. Next base: position 3,776 of record JBFLWB010000189.1, on the reverse strand, counting down.
AGTACCTGGTGTTCATCGACGGGGACTGCATGGCCCACCGGCATTTCCTCCGGGCGCACGCGGAAAGAAGCGATCCGCAGGCGATCCTCGGAGGGAAGCGGGTCGAGATCGGGGAGGAGCTCACCCGGGAACTGTTGGAGAAGGGCGAGGTGCTGAACCGGTTCACCTTCCGGCTCCTCCGGGACTCCGTCGCGGGCCGCTCCCGGAAGGTGGAGGAGTCGTTCCGGATCCGGAACCGGCTGCTCCGGGACCTCATGCACCGCGACCGGATCGGCAACGACGCCATCTGGGGATGCAACTTCAGCGTCCACAAGAAGCTTTTCTACGACATCAACGGCTGCGACGAGGATTTCCTGGACGGCTCTTTCGAGGACGGCGACCTCGGCATACGGGTGTTGAACCGGGGGGGGCAGATACGGTCCGTCCGGGGGCTGGCGATCGTCTTCCACCTCTGGCACGCGTCGACGTGGAGCTGGTCCGGCGACAAGTTCCGGCACAATTCCGCCATCGCCCGGCGGAGGATCGAGAACCGGGAAACGCGCTGCGAAAACGGCATCGTGAAACCGGGATGAAGATCCTGCTGTTCAAGCCGGGCGCGATCGGCGACATGCTGCAGCTTTCCCCGGTCGTCCGCGCCCTCAAGGAGCGGATGCCGAACGCCCGGATCGTCCTGATGACGGGCGGCGCCGCATCCGCCGAGCTCTTCTCCCATGATCCGCTGGTGGACGAGATCCTCGTCTTCGACCGCAAGGGGGAGCACCGCCCCTGGCGCGCGTTCATGAAGCTGTGGGCCGAGGTGCGGCGCCGGCGCTTCGACCTCGTCGTCAACTACCAGCGTAGCAATCTTAAAGGATGGCTCCTTCTCGCCGCGGCCATGCCGTGCCGGATCCTGGTGTACCGGAAGGCCCGGCGGCGGCCCGTCCACGCCGTGGAGAACCACCTGGAGGCGGTGGCGCCGCTGGGGATCGATCCGCGCAGCGCCGATCGTCGTCTGGAGCTCCATTTAAGCGACGACGCCGTCCGCTGGGCCGGGGAACTGGCTGCGCGGGAAGGGGCGGAGGGTCGTCCGCTGGTGGCGCTGAATCCGGGAGCGAGCCATCCGGTGAACCGCTGGCCGGCGGAAAGATTCGCCGCCCTGGCCGGCCGGCTGCGCAACGAGCTGGGGGCCGCGGTGATCCTCGTCGGCGGCCCCGGGGACCGGGAGCTCGCCGACGCGGTTTGCGGGGGCGCGGGCGTGCCGATCGTCGACCTGGCGGGACGCGCGTCGCTGCTGCAGACGGCGGCGGTGCTCCGGCGATGCATGGTTGTGGTGAGCGGCGACACCGGCCCGATGCACATGGCGACGGCGGTGGGGACGCCGGTCGTCGCCCTTTTCGGGGCCGCCGATCCCGACCGGACCGGCCCCGTCGGACCGGGGCACCGGGTGCTGCGCGCGCTCGAGGTTCCGTGCGTCCCCTGCCGCAGCCGCGTCTGCCGGCACACGCCGTATCTCGAGTGCATGGACCGGATTTCGGTGGAAGCCGTGTTCGAGGCGGTGAGAGAGACGCTGCAGACAGGCAAGGGGACGGGATCGCTTTCCCGTTAACGCCGCCGCGCCTCCCCGGACAGGACGTTCTCGTAGTAGCGCAGGTGATGCCTTCCCATCGCGTCGATGGAGAAGTGCTCCTCCACGGCCTTCCTCCCCTCGGCGGCCAGGCGGCGGCGACGCTCGTCGTCCGAGAGCAGTGCGACGACGGCCTGCGCGAACTCCTTCGGGCCGCCGTCCACGAGCACGCCCCCCCCTTTTCGCAGGATTTCCACGAGCCCCCCGCTGTTGTACGCCACCACGGGCGTCAGGGAGGCCATCGACTCGATGTGCACGATTCCGAACCCCTCGTTCCGGTGGGTGGATACCGACAGGTCGAGGTCATGGAACGCGTCGGGGATGATCGCGCGCGGGATGCGTCCCGTCAGCACGAAATGCTTCTTCAGCCCGAGGCGGGCGATCCGGTCGTTCAGCGGGGCGGATTCCTGGTATCCGCCGATGAGCGCCACCGTCATGTCCGGGAACGTCTCCAGCATCGCCGGCGCGGCGTCCACCAGCTCTTCCTGGTTCTTCCACAGCTCGCCGACCATGCCGATGATGGGGAACCCCCGGTCCCGGAAATATCTCCGCGGCCGGTTCCTGTCCGCCTTCGCGGCCTCGTCGGCCGACGGCAGCCGGATCCCGTAATGGATGATCTCGATGACCCGCTCGATCCCGGGATTCGCCCGGACGAAGCCGGCCCCCGTGTATTCGGACGTCGCGACGATCCCGTCGAACCGCTTCAGGCCGGGGTAATATCGGCCCGTGGGGGTATGGAAGACCGCCACCATCTTCGGCTTCTTCCTGAGCCATGGGGAGACAAGGCGGGTCGCGCAGAGCACGGGGAGGATGTTGTGCTCCCGGTTGATCGAGATGACGTCGGGCCGCTCGGCGAGAATGGCCTTGCCGATCCTTTGCAGGAGGGTCAGCGGCCGGCGCTTGTCGAACACGGAGTGGTAGGGAACCCCGACTTCGGTCAACTGCTTCTCGAGGACGCTCTCCACGGAGACGAGGAAGACCGGCTCCTGCCCGTTCTTCATCATCCATGCGCCGACGTCCACCAGGTGGTCCTCGGCGCCGCTGGAAACCCGCGCATTGTTCACATAGAGGATCTTCAATCCGCCTCCTTTATCACCGCCAGAGGATAACACAACGGACCATCTGGACGCGCCGCCGTCCGGGGTGTTGAATGGTGCATGGAGGCTTGCCATGTCGACGACGAGAAAGGTCCTGATCGGACTGGCGGTCGTCGCGGCCCTCGCCGCGGCGGGAGCGTATTTCCTTGTGTCCGGCCTCGACCGGATCGTGGCCGACGCCATCGAAAAGTACGGATCGGAAGCGACCGGAACGAAGGTGGAGGTCGGGTCCGTTCGGATCCGGCTCCGCGCGGGGGAAGCCTCCATCGGAGAGTTGCGCGTCGGGAACCCGGAGGGGTTTTCCGCTTCGGACGCCATCCGGCTGGGAGGCATCACCGTGGTGCTGGACGCCGGTTCCGTGACCGAAGACATCCTGGTCATCGAGAAGGTCAGGATCCGGGGGCCGCGCGTGTCTTACGAGATCGACGATACCGGCCGATCGAACATCGACAGGATCCGGGAGAACGTCGGGAAATCCCGGGGGAGAGAAAATTCCGGGGGAGATGGGACGGACGGGAACGGGAAAAAGGTGATCATCCGGAGCCTGGTGATCGAGGACGGGGAGGTGAGCATCCGGGCCGCGGCGCTTTCCGGCAAGCCGCGCGTCGCCGCGATTCCCGCGATCGAGCTGAAAAACCTGGGCGGGAAGGGGGGCGATTCGCCGGGCGCCATCGCCCGCCAGGTCGTCGGTTCCCTGGCGAACCGGTCGGCCGCCGCGGCGGTGAACACCGGGATCGGGAAGGAGCTGGAGAAGGCGGCGGAAGGAGCAAGGAAGACGCTGAGGGAAGCGGGAGATGCGGTGAAGAAGATCTTCGGCAGATGAAGGGGAGGGCGCGCCGCCCGCGGCTTATCCGCGCGGCAGCCCCATGGAAACGGGAAAGCCCGCAAGGTGCCATCCGGCGAGGTAGCCGAACATCGCCCACCGGCGCCGCAGCCGCTTCCCGGTGAACAGGACCGGCACGTTCAGCAGGCCGTACAGGAGGAAATTGACCGACACGGAGAGGAAGCCTGCGAGGTGCAGGAGGAAGGCGCCGACCGGAGAGAGTCCGTAGCGTTTCTTAAGGAAGATGTAGCGC
>JBFLWB010000188.1 GCA_040758155.1 Thermodesulfobacteriota bacterium | reverse complement strand
GAACGGCTGCGAAATGGACGGGCGGACGCTCAAGGTGTCGGAGGCCAAGCCGAAGGTTGCCCGCGGCTCCGGCCCGGGTCGGAGCCAGTCCGGTGATTTCCGTCGGTAACGGGCAAACAACAACTCGACTTATTTGGAGGCTATCTTGGAAAAAGGCACCGTGAAGTGGTTCAACGACTCGAAGGGTTTCGGATTCATCACTCAGGAAAACGGCGGGCCGGATGTTTTCGTCCACTTCAGCTCGATCAAGGCGGAGGGCTTCAAAAGCCTCGCCGAAGGGGACAAGGTCCAGTTCGAGATCACGCAGGGGCCCAAGGGGGCCCAGGCATCCAACGTCGGCAAGATCTGATATCCGACAGAAGACGATACGTATTCCAGATGTTTGTGGTAGCATAAAAGTTCTGGTCGATTTGGGCTTTCCCGCCTGGGTTGAGCAAGAACACATTTTTTGGAGGATGTTGTGGAAAAGGGTACCGTGAAGTGGTTTAACGACGCGAAGGGCTTCGGGTTCATCACCCGCGAAAACGGAGGGGCGGATGTATTCGTCCACTTCAGCGCGATCCAGGCGGATGGCTTCAAGAGCCTCGCGGAGGGCGACAAGGTCCAGTTCGAAGTGACGCAGGGGTCCAAGGGACCGCAGGCGTCCAACGTCGCCAAGGTCTGAAACGCCGGAGGGCGTTGGGCGAAAGGAAGGCCTGATTTCGCTCGTGACGGCCGGAGGGGGACATTCCCTCTCCGGCCTTTTTCTTTCGGGCGTGTGCTAACCTGCAAATTGTAAAGCGGAAGAAACAGTCGCCCGGAGGGGGCCATGGGAGAAAAAGAGGTGGCGCAGATCCTTGCGGCCGCGGAGCAGGCGGTGAAGCTCCGGGATGCCGTGGCGAAGACCTGGAACCTGGTCATCAAGACCTTCGAGGAGCACCTCGATTCCCTTTCGGGAAGCTCCGGCGACCTGCCGTCCAAGGCGTTGTTCTCATCGGATCCCCGGGAAGTCTTCTCCCAGGATTTCTCGGCGCAGCGCAAACGTCTCCGGGAGCACGCGCGGGAGATCTCGTCCTCCCCCGACAAGAGCATCGCGATCCTTCAGCGGATCGTGGAAAAAGGGGTGGAGTATTCCTCCAAGGACACCTACCGGTATCATCCGAACGTCATCGCCGCATCGAAGAACGAAATCCTTGCGCTGATGAAGGCGGCGCAGATGGTGTTCGTCAGGTCGGCGTGAAATATCTGCTCGCCCCCCGATGAACGACAGGCGGCGGATCCTCCATCGCCTGCGGCGGGATCCCGCGCACGACATTCTGGTGATCGGAGGCGGCGCCACCGGGTGCGGCATCGCCCTCGATGCGGCAAGCCGCGGTCTCAGGGTCGCCCTCGTGGAAAGAAACGACTTCGGAGAAGGCACGAGCAGCCGAAGCACCAAGCTGCTCCACGGCGGGATCCGTTACCTGGAAGCGGCGGTACGGTCCTTCGATCCGAAAACGTTCCGCCTGGTCAAGGACGCCCTTCGCGAGCGCGGAATCCTTCTCCGGATCGCGCCGCACCTTTGCGCCCGGCTGCCGCTGGTGACTCCGATCTACAAGTGGTCGGACGTGCCCTACATGTACGGAGGGCTGAAGTTCTACGACCTCCTGTCGGGATCGATGGGGATCGGTCCCAGTCGCCTGCTCACCCGACGTGAAGTCCTCGATCGTTTCCCGATCCTCAGGTCCGGGGGGCTCAAGGCGGGCGTCCTCTACTACGACGGCCAGTTCAACGACGCCCGCATGGCGGTGGCGCTGGCGCTTACGGCCCATGCGCTCGGGGCGGCCGTGATCAACCATGTCGGGGCGGTCGATTTCCTCAAGGCGGGCGGGAAGATCGAAGGCGCGCGGGTGCGGGATTCGATTTCCGGCGAGGAATTCGAGGTGCGCGCCCGAACGGTCGTCAACGCCGCCGGCCCGTTCGCGGACGAGGTCCGCCGCATGGACGACCCGTCGGCCGTTCCCATCCTCCGCCCGAGTTCGGGAATCCACATCGTGCTCGACAAGCGCTTCGCCCCGCACTCCGAAGGTCTGCTGATCCCGAAAACGGAAGACGGAAGGGTCCTGTTCGTTCTTCCCTGGGAAAGCCACGTCCTGGTCGGGACAACGGACGAGCCCGCGACGGTCATGGAGCATCCACCCGTCCGGCAGGAAGACGTGGCCTACCTGTTGCGGCACCTCCGCCGGTACATCGACACGGAAGTGGCCGAGGGAGACGTCAAGTCCCGCTGGTCGGGGCTGCGCCCGCTGGTTTCCGATCCCGGGAAGGTCGATACGGCAGACCTTTCCAGGGACTATGTCATCGAAGCGGGCGGTTCGGGACTGGTGACCATCGCTGGCGGCAAGTGGACGACGTACCGGAAGATGGCCTCGGACCTGCTGGATTACGTCGTTCGGGAGCGCGGCCTCGATCGCGCCGGACCGTGCGCGACCGACCGGATCGCCGTCGTCGGCGGAGCCGCATATGAGCGCGGCGGGGAGGTCCGGCTCGTTGCGAAGTACGGAATTCCTCCCGACGTTGCGCTCCATCTGAACCGCGCATACGGGGATCGTTCGCCGATCGTGGCGGAGATGGCGGCGGGGAAGCTCGGGAGACGATTGCACCCGGGCCATCCTTTCGTCGAAGCGGAAGTGATTCATGGCGTCCGGCAAGAGATGGCGTCGCGCGTGATGGATGTCTTGGCCCGCCGCATTCCGCTGGCGCTGCTGGATCGTGAAGCTGCCGGCGCGGCATTGCCCCGCGTGGTCGAGCTCATGGCCGGGGAATTGGGGTGGGATGCCGGGCGGCGCGAGGTCGAGGCGCGGACGGCGGCGGAGCGTCTTTCGGCGGGATGAAATCCTGACCGGTTTTATTCGGGGCACCGATCCAGTTTCACACGAGGAACGCCTCCGGAGGCGCGCGCCGGTTCTTTATTCTGAAACCTTGCCCGGATGGCGGCATCTGCTGTTAGTAAGGCAGACTCCGCCAAGGCGCGCCAATCATGGATGGATCGGAAGAGCATCTCCGCAGGATGATCGACCGGATTCCCGCTCTGGCATGGTCCTGTCTGCCGGACGGGTCCACCGAATACCTCAATCGAAAATGGCTTGAGTACACCGGTCTCTCTCTGAAGGAGGCACTCGGCTGGGGGTGGAAGGCCGCGATCCACCCCGAAGACCTGGAACCGCTCATGGCCAAGTGGTATTCCCATCTCCGATCGGAAGAGGGAGGGGAGGCGGAGGCGCGCCTGCGGCGCTTCGACGGCGAATACCGCTGGTTCCTTTTCCGGGCGGAGCCGGCCCGCGACGAGCGGGGAGCCGTGACCCGATGGTACGGCACGAATTCCGACATCGAGGAGCGGAAGCAGGCCGAGCAACGCCTCCGGAACGAAATCCTGGCGTTGCGGGAGGAGATCGAGCGCGCGTCGATGTTCGAGGAGATCGTCGGGTCGTCGGAGCCGTTGCGCGCCGTGCTGCGGCAGGCCGCCGGCCTGTCGCAGGTCGATACCCCCGTGCTGATCCTCGGGGAGCCCGGGACGGGGAAGGAGCTTGTCGCGCGCGCCATCCATCGGCAATCCGGGCGCGCGGAGCGGGCGTTTCTCCGCGTGGACTGCGCGGCGCTTTCGCCGTCCCTGGTCGTCTCCGAGCTGTTCGGGCACGAAAAGGACGCTTTCGAGGGAGCGCTGCAGCGGCGGATGGGCCGTTTCGAGGCGGCCGATGGAGGCACGATCTATCTCGATGACGTCGGCAGCCTTCCGATGGAGGCGCAATGCGCGCTGTCGAAGGCGCTGCGGGAGCGGGCGATCGAGCGGCTGGGGGGCAACCGGCCGATCCCGGTGGACGTCCGCGTGCTGGCGGCCACGAAATGCGATCTGGCGCCGGCGGTCGCGGAAGGAGGATTCCGCCCGGACCTCCTCGCCATTCTGGGCGCGTCTTCTCTCCGGATCCCGCCCTTGCGGGAACGGCCGGACGACATCCAGCAGCTCGTGGAGTATTTCGCAGACCGGTATTCGAAGGCGGCCGGGAAGGAGATCCGCATCGTCGGCGGAGAGGTGTTGGCGCTTTTCCAGGCGCACGACTGGCCGGGCAATGTACGGGAGCTGCGGAACGTGGTCGAGAGGGCGGTGATCCTGTGCGATGGGAACGCCTTCACCGTGAGTGAAACATGGCTGAAGGGGGAATCGCCTCGACGGTTCGGGGAGCAGGCGACGCTGTCCGAAACGCTGTCCGGACAGGAACGGGAGATGATCGAGGCCATGCTGGCGGAATGCCGGGGGCGCATCTCCGGCCCGTCCGGGGCGGCGACCAGGCTCGGAATCCCCCGCCAGACGCTGGAGTCGAAGATCCGGAGGCTGGAAATCAACAAGTATCGGTTCAAGATCTGACGGCGGCCGGAGATGACCTTCTACATCCGCGACCGGGTCCGCCGGGAGCGAGGTTGAGATCGTCCGATGAAGACGATAGCCGGTTTATCGGCATTTGCATTCGGGACGGGAAAATATTCCCACTAATGATGAATCTTATCTCGAAAATTTTCGTCCTACTTGGCAAGAGCGGTTGAATAAATTATCAGGAATTGATTATCGATAAGTAGGGAGCCCCTTCCTCATCCTGAACGGCCGCGGGCAGAAGGAACCGAGGGGCAAGATTCAGCGCATATCGATACATCTCATACCTGAGTGATTCTCTCTCAGGAGCATATAAGGCCTGTAGTTCTCGTCGTGTTTCCAACAACCGGACCTCCATCCCGGCGCGCATGCCGGCGAGAGAGAGGGGTGTCTTCAGGCGGCAGCGAACCGGAAACCGGTTCGGTTCCGGGAGGGGGACGCTGTCTCTCGCGAGGGGAAGAAGCGGCAAGGATAACAGCAAGTACAAAACAAGGAGAACAGACATGAAAAAAGCACTCATCATCCTGCTCGTTGCGCTCATGATGGCGGGCGGATCCATCCAGTCGGCCCAAGCCGCTCTCGCCCGGGTTGGTCCGACCAACCCGCTCGACGGCTTCCCGCTGTGGTACGAGGACACCGCGGGACTGCGTCTCGACCTCTGCCTCGACCCGGGTGTCGCCTCCTGCCTCTTCATTGTCCCCAATCCGCTCGCACCGGTTTCCTTCCCGAACAATTATGGGGCGGAGGCCTTCTGGTGGGCGGCCGATGCCCTGTTCGACAATGTTTCCAACATGACCGGACTTCTGGTCCTCGCGATGGAAGCGGCCTTCGCTCCCTCCGAAGTCCCGGTGGAAGGGCTCCAGCAGGCATTCGCCCGCATCCGCATCCGCATCGACGTCCCGGTCGCGGGGACGTACACGGTGACCCATCCGTTCGGCACGGCGGTCTATAATGTCGCCACCCCCGGCATCCGGGCGATCAACGAGACCCAGGACCTCGGGAACCTCGCCACCCCCGGGCGGCAGGGTCCTTTCAACATCGCCCTGGCCGACGGACCGAATCCCCCGCTGCCCGGCGCGACCGTCAACGCCGACGGGCGCAGCATCGGTCCGTTCCTCACGTCGCCCCTTTTCCCTGGCCCGAACTTCTTCCTCGATCCGGCCACGAACGCAAGGTATCTCTCCAACGGCGCCCCGACCCCCGTCGTCGGCAGCCCCTTCGGCACCAACTTTTTCCGTGTCGTAGGTCCCCCGGGCACGGCTGAGGTAACCGCCTTCAACCTGACCGGCAAGATTTCCGTGAACCAGCCGGCGCCGGCCGACCGGGCCGAGTACCACGTGAAAACCGGGAAATTCCATGTCCGCGGCTTCAGCGCCGCCGTGCAGGACGGCGTGGGAAATCCCACCGTCGTCACCATCCATCTCGGCGCCGACAACACGGCCCCTGTGCTCGGAACGGCGACCGTGAACCAGACGACGGGCAGATGGATCTTCACCGGCAAGGCGCCGCTTTCCCCCGGCAACCCGGCGACGAGCACGGTCGCGATCCAGTCGAGCGCGGACCCGGGAGGCGTTGCGCAGGTTCTTGGTTTGACGCTGCGCTGACAAGGCCAATAACGAATCGAACGATATAACGCGCATAAGGAGACCAACATGAAACGGTTCGCAATTCTCTTAATGGCACTTGGCAGCGCGCTGATGCTGATACTGGCGGGTTGCGGCGGCGGTGGCGGCGGCGGCGCCGTCGGCGCCGGCAATCCCGCCTTCACCGCCGCGGACACCCTCGTGGCACCGGCCGGCACCACTCCCGCGTTCAGCGCGGCCGTGGCGGTCGACGAAGGCGCCGCGACCGCGGCCGATCCCGCGATCGCGGTAGGCGCGGCGGACGACG
>JBFLWB010000187.1 GCA_040758155.1 Thermodesulfobacteriota bacterium | reverse complement strand
GTTCGTCCTGAAGGCCAAGGAGCTCGGGATCTCCCTCAAGCAGATGCAGGAGCTCGCGGAAATCTACCGGCAGACGAAGATGCCGGACACGATCATGCCGCGGCTGATCGAGATCCTCGACGGCCACACCGAAGCCATCCACCGGAAGATCCGGAAGCTGTCCTCCCTCGAGCGGGACATCCAGGAGTTCCGGAAGCGGATCGTGGAGTACTACGGCATCTCCCGGTGACCCGGACGGAAATCCCGGGCCGGCTCACCCCTTCCCGAGCATCCCCCTGGCAAGCCCCGCGTCCGCGGGCTTCTCTCCGAACCAGATCAGCAGCACCGCACGCGCCAGCGCCGGATTGCGCAGCGTCCCCAGCGCCTTGCCGTTGTGCGAGGCGGATACCGTCCCGTCGGAGCCCATGAAGACGTCCACCGTGTCTCCCGCCATGCAATCGGACTGGATCCAGGAAAGGAAGGTTTTCGCGTCCGGGGTCGGCGCTACCGCGGGAGAGTTGTTCCCGATCCCCTCGGCGAACGCCTCGACGATCTTCTCCTTCTCCACCTTCGAATGGACGAAGCGCATCCGGACGAGCTTGTCGCCGGGGTCCTTGAGCAGCTCCTCGACGGAGGACGCCTTCCGCTCCAGGTAGAGCGCCCCGACGTACACCTTGATCACGAATTTCCTGCGGATGCCCGCCCCGTTCAGGACGAGCGCCTTCTGCCCGATCGTCACCGTCGGGGCGATATCCACCCCGGCGATCTCCACCCCGTACGCCTGTGCCGACAACAGCAGGATCCCCAGCGCGACGACGAGTTTCCGCATCTCCGACCCCCGGAACCGAAGTTTCTCCATTGTAGTGGCGTTCCGGGCCGAATTCATGCCGAAATCATCAATAGATCGGGTAGCGCTCCTTCTCGAGCGTCGCGGCGGCGAGCATTCGCTTCGCCTCCAGGAGCCCCGCGGCTTCGTACCGCCCCGACCGGCGGATGCCGGTGAGCAGCGTCTTCAGCATCGCCCCCTCGCCGATGTAGAAGGCCGCGCGCCGCGCGGCGGTGGTGCAGTCCTCCTGGGCCTGGAAGGCGAACACCTTCGTCGCGGCGCCGGAAAGCTCCGTCCGCATCGCGTTCCCGGAAGCGGCGATCCGCTCCGCCCGCAGGATGGCGCTCTCGAGGGCGAAGACGCCGATGGCCAGGTCGGCCAGCGCGATCAGCACCTCCTGCTCGTCCTTGAGCTTCGCGGCGAACCGCTGGACCGCCGCGCCCGCCAGCACGAGGAAGGCGTCCTTCAGGTTGCGCAGGAGCTGCTTCTCCGCGCCGAAGGGGACGGCCGGGGGATCGGCCGCCGGGGCGGAGAGGCGGCCGACCGCCTTCATGACCTCGTCCTGCAGCGGAAGCTCCCCCTTCAGGGCGCGCTTGAGCAGGGTGCCCGGGATGAGCATCCGGTTGATCTCGTTGGTCCCCTCGAAGATCCGGTTGATCCGCTCGTCCCGGTAGGCCCGCTCCGCGGGGTATTCCTGGGTGTAGCCGTACCCCCCGTAAACCTGCACGGCGTGGTCCGCCACCTGCGCCATGACTTCGCTGCAGAACACCTTCGCGATGGCGCACTCCATGGAGTACTCCTCGATCCCCGCCTGGTACGCCTCGTAGTATCTGGGGATCCCCTTCTCCAGGGTCGAGAGCCGCTCGTCGATGATCCCGCCCACGCGGTAGGTCACCGATTCGGAGGCGTAGGTGGCCGCGACCATGTCGGCGAACTTCTCCCGGATGGCGCCGAAGGTGCCGATGGGCGCGCCGAACTGCTTCCGCAGGTTCGCGTACTGCGCCGCCTCGCCGGTGACGTACTTCGCGCCGCCCGTGACGCAGGCGCCCAGCTTGAGCCGCCCGACGTTCAGCACGTTGAAGGCGATCTTGTGCCCCTTGCCGATCTCGCCCAGGACGTTCTCCACGGGGACCTGCGCGTCCTCGAGGATGAGCGGGGTCGTGGAGGACCCCTTGATCCCCATCTTCTTCTCCTCGGGGCCGGGGGAGACGCCTGGGAAGGTGCGCTCCACGAGGAAGGCGGTGAAGTGCTCGCGGTCGATCTTGGCGAAAACGGTGTAGAGGTCGGCGAAGCTGCCGTTGGTGATGAACTGCTTCGTGCCGTTCAAAATGTAATGCTTCCCGTCCGGTGACAGCGTGGCGACCGTTCGGCATCCCAGCGCGTCGCTGCCGGCCTCCGGCTCGGTGAGGCAGTAGGCAGCGAGCCACTCGCCGGTGATGATCTTCCCGAGGTATTTCTCCTTCTGCTCCTTCGTCCCGTAGTAGACCAGCGGCAGCGTGCCGATCCCCGAGTGGGCGGCGTACGCGGTCGAGAACCCGCCGTACATCGACGATTTCTCCGCGGCGAACAGGCTCGTCGTCTTGGGCAGCTCCAGCCCGCCGTACTCCTCGGGGGCGTCGATCATGAGCATGCCGAGCTCTCCGAACTGCCGGAGCAGCTTCACCATCAGATCGAAATCGTGGCTCTCCAGCTTCTCGACGTGCGGCAGCACCTCGTTGCGGAGGAACTGCTCCGCCGTGTCGCCGATCGCGATCTGTTCCTCGGTGAAATCCTCCGGAGTGAACACCGTCTCCGGAGGGACGTCCGCGATCAGGAATTCTCCGCCCTTCAGGAGCTTCAGAGTATTCTCGGAGGCCATCGTGATCCACCTCGCGCTCGGGCTTCCCCCGTCTCCGGGGGTGCATTGAGACATCATACTTCCACTTAACGTTCATGTAAAGTACGAAGGGAAATAAAAAAAGGAGCGGCCGCAACCGCTCCCCGTTTTTGCCGTCCCGGTCACCTCTTGAGTCTTCGCCGACCCCAGATCGCGAATCCCACCACCCCCGTGCCGAACAAAATCAGCGTCCCCGCGTCCGGCGGCTGGACTCCCCCGATGGAGGCCTGCCCGACATCGCTCAACAGGGCTACGAGTGCCACCAGCATTATGATCAGGGGTGATTTCATCGCTGCTCCCTCTTCATCCGCAGTGGATAATTGCATCCCACTTCAACTAACTCGCATCAAATATTTTGCACCATTGATGCCAACGAATATTGCCCCACAACCATCTGAAATCACTACAGTTCTATTTTCGACAGCCCCGGGGAAAGAACGGAAATATTTTTTGTGGGCAATTATTTACCACTTTTATGACGTTTCGCTTCCTTTCACTTAGGTTTTCCGCAGCGCCTGGTCGAGGTCAGCAATGATGTCGTCCACATGCTCCAGCCCTATGGAAAGACGAACGAAATCGTCCGTTACGCCCGTGGCGAGCCGCTCCTCCGGCGTCAGTTGCTGGTGCGTCGTGGAGGCCGGGTGGATGACGAGGCTTTTCGCGTCCCCGATGTTCGCCAGATGAGAGAAAAGCGTCAGGGAGTCGATGAATTTCCTCCCCGCCTCGATCCCTCCCTTGATGCCGAAACCGAGGATCGCCCCGTACAGGT
>JBFLWB010000186.1 GCA_040758155.1 Thermodesulfobacteriota bacterium | reverse complement strand
TTCTCCTCGAGCATCTCCATCACGGCGCTTCCGAACCCTCCGGCGAGGACGTTCTCCTCCACCGTGATCACCCGCCCGATGCGGCGGACGAGCGGAAGGAGGAGCTCCGCGTCCATCGGCTTGACGAACCGCGCGTCGACCACGGCGGCGGAAATCCCGGCCTTCCGGAGCTCCTCGGCTGCGCGCAGGCAGATGGAGACGGTCGGGCCGATGCCGACGAGCAGGACGTCCCGTCCGTCTTCGAGCAGCTCCCCTTTCCCCCAGGGCGCCCTCCCCGGCTCCGCCGGGACCGCGACCCCCATGCCGGTGCCGCGGGGGTACCGGATCGCGACGGGACAGCCGGCCTCCACCGCCGTCCGCAGCATGCGGGCAAGCTCCGCTTCGTTCCGGGGGGCCATGATGGACATATTGGGGACCTGCCGCAGGAACGAAAGGTCGAAGATGCCGTGGTGCGTCGCCCCGTCCGCCCCCACGATCCCTCCCCGGTCGACGGCGAACACCACCGGAAGGTTCTGCAGGCACACGTCGTGGATGATCTGGTCGAGGGAGCGCTGCAGGAAGGTCGAGTAGATGGCGACCACCGGGATCTTCCCTTCGCGCGCCAGCCCGGCGGCGAAGGTCACGGCGTGGCTCTCGGCGATCCCGACATCGAAGAAACGGTCCGGAAAGACTTCCCGGAACTTCGTGAGCCCCGTCCCGCTGCACATGGCGGCGGTGATGGCGACCAGACGGGGATTCTCCTTCCCGAGGGCGACGATCGTGTCCGAGAAAACGTCCGTGTACGTGGGGCCTGACGCCGGGCCTGTCCCTTTCCCGGTCTCCGGGTCGAAGGTCCCCACGCCGTGGAAGAACTCGGGATTGGCCTCCGCCGGGGCGTACCCCTTTCCCTTGGCGGTGACGACGTGGACGAACATCGGCCCTTCCAGGTTGGAAAGGTTCTGGAACGTCCGGACGAGCGCATCGATGTCGTGCCCGGGGATGGGGCCGACGTAGGTGAAACCCAGCTCCTCGAAGAGGAGCCCGGGGACGATGAATCCCTTGGTCAGCTCCTCGGACTTCTTCGCGATGCGCGCCAGGAAGGCGCCGTGCGGCATCGCCTTGAGCAGTTTCTCGATCCGCCGGCGGAAGGAGGTGTACGCGCGCCCCGTCATGATCCGGTTCAGGTAGCTCGAAAGGGCGCCGACGTTCTGCGAGATCGAGAACTCGTTGTCGTTCAGGATGACGATGAGGTCGCTCTTCCGATGACCCGCCTGGTTCAGCCCCTCGAAGGCAAGGCCGTTGGAAAGGGAGCCGTCCCCGATGACGGCGACGACGCGGTTCCGCTTCCCGTCGAGGTCCCGGGAAACGGCCATTCCGAGCGCCGCGGAGATCGACGTCCCGGAGTGCCCCGTTCCGAACGCGTCGTACGGGCTTTCGGAGATGCGCGGGAAGCCGGAGATCCCGCCGAAGGTCCGCTGCCCGGCGAAGGCGTCGCAGCGCCCCGTGAGGATCTTGTGCGCGTACGCCTGATGGCCGACGTCCCAGACGACGCGGTCCTCCGGGCAGTCGAAGACGTAATGCAGGGCGATCGTAAGCTCTATGACGCCGAGGCTGGACGCGAGGTGCCCCCCCGTCCGCGCCACGTCCCGGACGATCTTTTCGCGAAGCTCCGCGGCGACTTCCGGCAGGCGCTCCCGCGGCACCTTCTTCAGGTCGGCCGGGCGCTGGATCGACGAGAGCCACGGGGATACCATCGTCTACGATCTCCTGTCCTTCACCATTCGGACCATCTCGCGGAGCGGATCGGCCTCTTCGCGGAAAAGGGAGAGCGACGCCAGCGCCTCCCTCCCGAGCGCTTCCGCCCGGTCTCGCGCGGCCGGAAGCCCGTAGGCGACGGGGTAGGTCCATTTCCCCCGCGCCCGGTCCTTCGCCGTCCCTTTCCCCATCTCCTCGAAGCTGGCGGTCTCGTCGAGGATGTCGTCCGTGATCTGGAACAGCAGCCCCAGCCGCGTGCCGAACTCGCCGAGGGCGTCGATCTGCGCCGGGCTCCCTCCGCCGAGGATTCCCCCCATCCTTGCGCAGGAGGCGAGCAGCGCGGCGGTCTTGCGCATCTCGATGTCCTCGACCGCGGACGGATCCGACGCGCCCGCCGTCGCGGACAGGTCCATCTGCTGCCCGCCGACCATCCCCTCCGCCCCCGCCGCCCGGGCGAGGTCCGCGATCGCCCGGATCGCCCTTCCGGGGTCGTCCGCGGCTCCTTCCGATTCCGCCATGATGCGGAACGCCTCGGTCAGCAGGGCGTCGCCCGCCAGCACGGCCGCCCCCTCGCCGAACACCTTGTGGGACGTGGGCTTGCCGCGCCGGAAATCGTCGTCGTCCATGGCGGGAAGGTCGTCATGGATCAGGGAGTACGTGTGCACGAATTCGACCGCGCACGCGAACGGGAGCAGCCGCCGCTCGTTCCCCCCCACGGCGTTCCCCGCGGAGAGGAGCAGCACGGGCCGGACGCGCTTCCCGCCGGCCATCAGGGAATACTCCATCGCCTCCAGCAGGGATACCGGCGCCTTGCACGCCTCCGGGGAGACGTACCCCCGGAGGGCGCCGTCCACCAGCCCGCGAAGGCGGGCGAGCTCTCCCGCGCCGGGGCCGCCCACGTCACTCCTCTTTGCCGGAAAGGTCGCCCTCGTCCACGGTTTCGGTCGAGACGCCTTCCGGCTTCCGAAGCAATAGCTCGATCTTGCGGTCCGCCTCGTCCAGCCGCTTCCTGCAGATCCCGGACAACGCCATCCCTTCCTCGAAGAGGCGGATGGACTCCTCGAGAGGGGCCTCCCCCGATTCCAGCCGGGCCACCACCGCCTCGAGCCCCTTCAACGCCTCCTCGAAGGAAGGCTCCTTTCCCTTGCCCGCCATCGTTCGCCGCCTCCGGAACCTGTTAGTTTAGTATACATTTACCGCTTATTTCCCCGGAATCGCGAAGAGTAGCGACGGGTCGACCCGCCCGCCCGGCACGCGTACGCCGAAGTGGAGGTGCGGCCCCGTGGCCCGTCCCGTGGATCCCACCTCGCCGATCGGCTCTCCCCTGGACACCCGCTGCCCCTCCTTCACGGAAAAACGGTTCAGGTGCATGTAAATGCTGAAGACCCCCCCGCCGTGGTCGATCATCACCGTCCGGCCGCCGAAGAACTGTTCCGCGGCAAGCGCGACCGTCCCGCCTGCGATCGACCGGACGGGCGTCCCTTCGGGCAGGCGGAGGTCCACGCCGGTGTGCGGCGACCGGGGCTCCCTGTTGATCACCCGCCGGGAGCCGAAATTCTCCGGCCGGAACGGCTCCACGGGGGGAAGGAACGGCGCCTCCCACAGGATCGGCGCGCTGATGCGGGCGAAGCGCCCGTCCAGCAGTTCCTTCTCCTCCCGGATCCGGCGAAGCGTGGATGCGTCGAACTCTGCCATCCCCTTCGGCAGGGAAAGCTCCTGGACGGGGAACTTCCGCCCGGCGACCTCCAGCACCGTCTCGACGCGGCTGCGCATCCCCCCGGTGAACGATTCCGCCGCGAGCGTCTCGGGTCCCGCGTCCGCCAGCAGGTCGATGCCGATCAGCGCCTCGTAACGTCCGGGAGCGGCCTCGCGCAGCGGCCAGGCGGCGCCCTTCCACAGGAGCGACAGGTTGTCGACGGGTCCCGAAGCGGATACCACGACCATCAGCGGCGATCCCAAGGCGGGATCGCCGCCGGCGACGGAAATCGACAGCGACGAAGCCGGGGCCGGAAACGGGGATGCCGCGAGCCCGGGGAGGACGAAGAGCGAGGCGAGAAGGACCCTTCCGGCGGAAATCATGGCTATCCCTCCTCGACGATCGCGCCGAAGGTCCCGTCCGAAACCTGGATGTCGAGCGGACCGCCGGGGCGGACGTCCGACACGGACCGGACCGCTCTGCCCGTGGCGCGATCGATGGCGATCGAGTACCCCCGGGTAAGCACAGCACGGGGGTCCAGGGCGGCGAGCTTTCCGGAAAGGAGGTCGAGACGCGCCCGGAGGCGGCGTTTCCCGGCGTCGATCGCCGACACGGCGCGCGCGCGGAGCACGGCGGCTTCGCCGCGCCGCGCGGACACCCACGCCCGCGGGGAATGGATGCGCACGGACGCGGAAAGGCGCTCCACCCGCTCCCTGTGCTCCCGGACGGCGGATCGCGCGGATTCCGCGAGCAGCGCCTCCTGCTCTCCCAGCGCGTAACGCTTCCCCTGGAGAAGCGGACGGGGATCGGACAGCTTCCCGGCCGCGATCCGCCATTCCTTCCGGGCGGCTTCCCGATGGTGCGTATCGGCCCTCCGCACCCGGAGGACGAGCGCGGCGACGCGCTCCAGCAGCTCCACGCGGTCCGGCACCGCCATCTGCGCCGCCGCGGTGGGCGTGGGCGCGCGGTGGTCCGCCGCGAGGTCGGCCAGCGTGAAGTCCGTTTCGTGTCCGACCGCGCTGATCGTCGGGACCGGCGAACGGACCAGGGCGCGCACGACCGCTTCTTCGTTGAACGCCCACAGGTCCTCGATGGTGCCGCCCCCCCTCCCGCAGAGGATCGCGTCGGCGGCGCCGAATCGATACATCGCGTCCAGCGCGGCGGAGATGTCCGCCGCCGCCCCCTCGCCCTGGACGAGGGCGGGGGCGAGGACGATCGACACGCCGGGAAAGCGCGAGCGCGCCACGCGCAGCATGTCCCGCAGGGCGGCGCCGTGGCGGGAGGTGACGATCCCGATCCTCCGGGGAAACGGGGGGAGCGGCCGCTTCCTCTCCGGGTCGAACAGCCCCTCGTCCGCGAGCTTCCGCTTCCTGCGCTCGAGCTCCACCAGGAGGTTCCCGATCCCGCGCACCTCGACGGACCGGGCGTAGAGCTGGTACTCCCCCTTTTTCTCGTACACTCCCAGCGAGCCGGTGACGACCACCGACTGCCCGTCGCGGACCTCCCCGTAGACGTTGCGTTCGTTCCCCCGGAAGAGCACGACGCGGATCTGCGCACCTTCGTCTTTCAGCGAGAAATACCGGTGTCCGGATGCCTCGTACAGCTTGTAGTTCGACACTTCCCCTTCCACGCGGACGAGCCGGAAGGAGCTCTCCAGCGCGCGCTTGATGCGAGCGGTCAGCTCCGTGACGGTGAGGACTTCTTCGAAAAGGGGGAGGTTCACACTTTCAATCCTTGGTGGGCAGGGCGGCGCCGGAGCGGTCCGCGAGCAGCTCCGCGACGGTCGCCGTGCGGACGCCTTCCCTTTCGAGGTCGGGGACCAGCGAGAGCAGCGCGGTCAGCGTCTCCCGGCGGGAATGGCTCACGAGGACGGCGTCGCCGCGCTCCTTCGCGATGGCGACCGCCTTCTCCCATGCCTTCCGCATCGCCCCGGGGTCGGGGCTGTCGTCGAGGAAGACGTCGCGCCGAAGCGCGGGGACCCCGACGTTCCGGCACGCCTCCGCCGCCAGCGAGCCGGACGTCGTCACCCCGTCGACGAAGAACATTCCGCGTTCCCGAAGCGCCGAGGCGAAGGCCTCCATCGCCGCAGCGTCGGCGGTGAACGCCGAACCCATGTGGTTGATCGCGCCTGCGGCCTGCGGGACGTCCTCGGTCATCCGCCCGAGCCGGTCCCGGATCTCCCCCGGGGTCATGCCGAGGAGCAGGCGGAACGGCTCCGTCCGGTCGGGTGAATCGGTCCGGGGCTCCATCGGCACGTGCAGGATCACGCCAAGCCCGCGCGAGTGCGCGGAGGACGCGATGGTCCGGGAGGACGGTCCGAAGGGAAGAACGGCGAAGGTGATCCGGCCGGGGAAATCGAGCCACTCGGCGTCCCGGACCGGCTCGTATCCGAAGTCGCCCACAACGATTGCCAGCCTGGGCGACCGCTCCGCCGGGACGGCAGGTTCCCCTGAAGGGGGCGCCGGCTCCGGGGAGCGCCCCGCGAAAGGAGGGGTTTTGGGCGCGGGCGCGTTTCCGCCCGTGGGCCAGTACAAAACCGCAGCAAAAAGGAGCAGCCCGGCGGCGAACGCTCCCGTCACCAGGGCCGCCCACCCCCACCGCTTCCGCCGCCTGCCCTTTTCCCCGCCGCGGCTCCGATCCATCGCCGGGGGCGCCGCTGTCGCGCTCAGGAGGCCTTCCGCTTGTCGATGAAGCGGCTCTTGAAGATCTCCCAGCCCCTCAACAGGTCCACCGCGCGGTCGAGCTGGGGATCCTTCGGGTCGTCCTTGCGGGCCTCCGCCTTCCCCGGCGCCGCCTTCGAGTCGTTCCCGCCTTCCTTCTTCTTCTCGATCGCCGGCGCGGGGGCCGCCGCGGGCGCTTCCTCGCCGTCGCCCTTCAGGTGCCGATCGATGTCCTTCTCCCGCATCGGCCCGGGATGCCCCGTCGACGCCTCCCTGCCGTCGTCCACGAGGATGTCGGGCTCGATCCCGCGGGCCTGGATGGAGCGCCCGTTGGGCGTGTAATATCTCGCGGTGGTGAGCCGCAGGGCGGAGCCGTCCTCGAGAGGGAGGATCGTCTGGACGGAGGCCTTCCCGAAAGTCTGCTGGCCGAGGATGATCGCCCGCCCGTGATCCTGGAGCGCGCCCGCCACGATCTCGGAGGCAGAGGCGGAGCCCGCGTTCACCAGGACGACGATGGGGAACCCGGTATGGGTTCCTTCCTTGTGAGCCGAATATTTCGTCTTCTGCGCTTCTATGCGGCCGTCGGTGTACACGATGAGGCCCGATTCGATGAACTCGTCCGCCACCCGGACCGCCTGGTCGAGGAGGCCCCCCGGGTTGTTCCGCAGGTCGAGGACAAGCCCCTTCAGCCCTTCTTTGGACTTCCGGAACTCTTGAAGCGCTTTTTCGACCTCCTGGTGGGAATCCTGCTGGAACTGCGCCAGGCGGATGTATCCGATCCCGTCGGGAAACGTCTTCGACTTGACGCTCTTGATCTTGATGAGCTCCCGGGTGATCGTGTAGACCTTCGGCTCCGGGACGGATTCGCGCACGATCGTGATCGTCACCTTCGTTCCCGGCTCCCCGCGAAGCCGCTTCACGGCCTCCATCACGTTCATGTTCTTCGAGGACTCGTTCTCGATGCGGACGATCCGGTCGCCCGCCTGCAGCCCCGCGCGGGCCGCGGGCGTGTCCTCGATCGGGGCGATGATCGTGAGGAATCCGTCCTTGACGCCGATCTCGATCCCGAGCCCTCCGAAGACGCCCTTCGTCTCCACCTCGACCTGCTTGAGCATGTCGGGAGTGAGGTAGCTGCTGTGGGGATCGAGCGTCTGCACCATTCCGTCGATCGCCCCCTTGACGAGGTTGTCCACGCTCACTTCCTCGACGTAGCTGCTCTGGACGGTCGACAGGACGTCGCCGAAGATTTTCAGCTTGCTGTACGCGACCGTGGCCTGCGCCGAGTGGCGCGAGGTGGAGAGATCGCCCAAGATGAATCCCGCGATGAAGATCGCCGCCACCGCCGCGATTCCGAGCAGTTTCCGCGCGCGCCCCTTCCGTGCTTCCGACCCGCCCTTTTCCATTCCTTCGCCGCTCCTTATCGATCCAGGGAAATCACCGATGCGGGATCGATCGCCGTTCCGCCCGCCCGCAACTCAAAGTATAACACCGATTTTCCCGTCGGCGATTCCGGAAGCCTTCCGACCACTTGCCCCTTGGCGACCTCCTGGCCCGTCCTCGCCAGGAAGGCGTCGAGCTTCCCGTAGACGGAGAACAGCCCGCTCCCGTGCTGAAGGATCAGCACGTTCCCGAAACCCGAGACGGCGCCGGAGAACGCGACCTCCCCCGCGGCGGATGCCTTCACCAAGGCGCCGGATGCCCCCTCGAGCTCCACTCCCCGGTTCTCGATCGTCACATCGAACGTGGGATCGTGCTGCTTCCCGAAACGGGTGACGATCCTCCCGGGCATCGGGGAGGACAGGCCTCCGGCCAGCGAAGCGAACCGCCTCGGCGGTTCCGCGGGCGGACGGGGCGCCGCCTCCCGGCCGGCCTTCCTTTCCGCCTTCTTCCGGGCCAGACGCTCCCGCTCCTTCGCCAGGCGCTCGATGCGGGAGACGAGCGATTCCATGCGGGCGATCCTCGCCCGGAGCGCGCGCAGCTCCCTCTGCTTCGCCTGTTTCTCCCGCTCGATGCCGGCGAGCCGCTTCCGTTCCGTCTCGGCCCGCGACAGGAGGCTGTCCCCCACCTTCTTTTCCCTGTCCATCTTGCGCTCGGAGATCTCGACCTGCCGCTCGATCCCCGACAGCTCCCGCTCCTTCCGCTCCCGCGCCTGCGAAAGACGCTCGAAATCCTCAAGGTCCGCCCCGAGGAATCCCCGCATCAGGTAGCGTTCGCGCTCGGAGGCTGGCCGTACCGGAGGACCCGCCGGCTCCGCCCGGCGCCGCTCGAAGGCGATCCTGGCCGCGCGCCGGATGCCGCTCCGGGTCCGCCCCTGAGCTTCCGAGATCTCCCGGACCTCCCTCTCGGTTTCGTCCTGCCTCCGCTCCAGCGCCGACAGCCTCCGGTCGATCCCCGCGAGGAGCTCCCGCTGGCGGTTCAGCCGCTTCTGGAGCACGGTCACGCGCTCCTTGGTGAGCTTCTCTTTCCGTAGCGCCTCCGAAAGCTCCGCCGCCGTCTTCTCCTCCCGCGCCTTCATCTCCATGAGGCGCGACCGTTCCCTGCGAAGCTCCGCCGATTCCCCGGCCGCGGACGCCGCGCCCGAAAGAAACAGCGCCGGGAGCAGCAGCACGAGGCAGGCGATGGCGACGGCCGCCGGTCGAAGCATCACTTCCCGGAAGGCCGGACCGCCGTCCACCCGAGGAGGGACGACGCGCCGAAGAGGATGGCCGCGCAAAGGACGAACACTCCCGACGCCGCCAGCGCGGGCGGAGAAAGGAGCGCCTCGGGGGCGCAGACAGCGGCCTGGAGGGACGGGTGCCTCCGGAGGAGAAAATGGAGCGAGGCTGCGGCCGCGGCGACGGCGACGGCCGACAGGAGGATCCCCGCAAGCGCCGAGCCCGCCGCGCGGGACGCCGCCACCCGACGTTCCGAAATGCCGCGCTCCACGAGGAACCCTATATCGCCCGACAACGCGGCGGACCGAAGCTGCTCCTGTAGCTTCAGGATGACGAGGAAGAGCGCAGCGATCAGCGCGAACATCCCCCAGGCGAAAAACGCGGCCGCCCGCTGGACCTTGAAGAGCCGGGGCAGGGAATCCTCGCCCGCCAGAACCTTCTCGATCAGCTCCACGGGTTTCAGCGCGGAGAGCACGGCGTCCACGTCCCCCGCGGTGAACCGGTCGTGCCGGAACCGGATCTCGATGTACCCCGGCAGCGGGTTCCCGCCGGCGTCCCGGATCGTTTCGACGCCCGGGAACGCGTCCAGGAACTCCTCCCACGCGTCCTCCGGATCCCTGTACTGCGCGGAAAGGACGGAAGGGAGCGCCGCGATCCTTCCCGCGAGCCCGCGCGACTCCTCCGGGGAAGCCGCCTCCCTCAGCACCGCCGTGACGGCGTATTGCGAGGCGAAGTACCGGGTCGCCCCGCCGGACAGCTGCAGCGCGAGGAAGGCGAAGGCCATCAGGAACAGGAGGAGGAATCGGCCGAGCGACTGGACGGCGAGGGTTCGCCCCGCGAACCGCCAGTCGATCCACGCGAGGGAAAGCCGTTCTCTCAATCGACACCTCCCTTGGCCGGCATGCGGTGGACGAGGAACGGCCCGGCCGGTTTCCCCGGACCCGCGAACGCCGTCCACCTCGCGGGAAGCCTGCGTTCCGCCAGCAGGACGATGATCCCCGCCCGCGCCAGCGCCCGGAACAGGGAACCGATACGCCCTGCGAACGGCTCGCCCGCGGAATGGACGATCCCGTCCGCGAAGAGGACCCTCGGCGACCGCATCAGCTCCGCCGCGAGCGTGACCCTCGCCCGCTCGGACATGGACAGGTCCGAAAGCGGCGCGTCCCCCGCGACGGAAAGCTCCACCATGGAGAGAAGCCGCTCCCGCCGGTCCTTCCGCTCGCCCGGGGGAAGGTTGCCGACCACCATCGCGGACCGCTCGAACAGCCCGTTCACGGTCTGCCTCGCTTCGGCGTCGAACCGTTCCGGGACGAAGCCGCAGGAGGCGCGGAAGGCCCGGAGGAAGGATTCGCTCCCGCGGAAGAGCGACTCTCCGAAGGCGAGCACGTCGCCGGCGTCCGGCCGCCGCTCGCCCCGGAGGACGGAGAGCAGCACCGTCTTCCCGGATGAGGGCGGGCCGACGATCACGGAGACGCTGCCCTCCTCGAACGCGAAATCGAGGCCGTCCCAGAGCGTGGCTCCCCTGACGCGGACCCCCAGGCGGAACGCCTCGATCATCGATCGCCGGGCTCCTCCTCGCAGGGGATGATCTCCCCCGCAAGGAGCCGCCGGATCTCCTCAAGATGCTGGATCTTCATGCGCGCCTTCAGCGCGTCCTGCCACCTCGAACGTTCGAGGATATCTTCGTACGGCCACTCGACGCTGTCGAGGATCACTCCCCCCAGGTAGACGTGCGTCTTGATCGTCGGGTTGGCGTGCCCCCCGTCCTCCGTCTGGACGTGGTACGTCTTCCCGCGGAGCCTGATGTTGTGGTTGAACCCGGAGAGCATCTTCCTGGGGGTCGGTCCCATCGGTCCCTTCCTTCTCCCTACAAGGTTATCCGCCGTACGTCGCAGAGGTCCCTTCCGAAGAACCCCTTCCCGACGGCGGCGAATCTCTCGGGATCGTCCGTGACGAGGAATTCCGCCTTTCCGTCCCCCGCCCTCCCCCGGACCAGGGTTTCCGACAGGAGGATGTCCACGACCCTCGCCGCCTCTTCGCCCGAGTCGATCAACACCGTCCCGTCGCCGAGAAAATCCCGGATCGACCCCTTGAGGACCGGGTAGTGGGTGCAGCCGAGGATCAGGGCGTCGGGCGGCTCCGACCGGAACGGGGAAAGGTATTCGGAGATCACGGCGCGGGCGATCTCGTTGTCCGTCCACCCCTCCTCGGCGAGCGACACGAGCAGCGGGCAGGGGATCGACCGGACCTTCGCCGACGGGACGGCGGCGCGCAGCGCGTCCTCGTAGGCGCCGGAGCGCACGGTCCCCCGGGTCCCGATGACGCCGATGCTCGTCTTCCGCGGGAGCGCCGCGGCCCGTCGCACGCACGGGTCCACCATCCCCACGACCGGGATCTTGTAGATTTTGCGCATCGCCGGCAGCGCCAGCGAAGACGCGGTGTTGCACGCGACGACGAGCAGCTTGATGTCGTGGACGCGGATGAGGTAGTTCGCGATCTCGATGGAATAGCGGGTGACCGTCTCCGCGGATTTCCCGCCGTAGGGGACACGCGCCGTGTCCCCCATGTACACGAAATGCTCCGCCGGAAGCGCCCCCACCAGCTCCTTCAGCACGGTCAGGCCGCCCAGCCCGGAATCGAACACACCGATCGGATTTTCCACGCCTTCTCCTAATACTTTGATTTTTTTAAGGTAAAACGCTATCGTATAGATGTCAACCGACCTTGGAGGGAAGGAGGGACGGGGTGGACGAGATTCTCGGCTACCTGACGAACGCGAACCTGCTGGAACTGGCGAAGGATGCGCGCATCCTGGTCGGCGCCGGCGCGCTGCTGGTGCTCGCCCTGATCTTCCGGTGGAAGTACATCGCGGCGCTCCTCCTCGGGATGGGGGGGACGCTGGCCGTGATCCATTACGCCAATCTGGGCCAGGGCAACGCCGCGATCGACAGGGACCTGCTGACGTTCGGCATCGGAGCCGTGATCGTCGCAGGCATCGTGATCTACTTCCTGTTCATCCGCAGTGACTGACCCCCGCCGCCGCGTCGGATTCACCACTACAATCCCCGTCGAGATCCTCTACGCGGGGGGTTGCGCCCCGGTCGACCTGAACAACGTTTTCATCGCCTCGGACCGCCCGGAGGAGTACGTCCGGCAGGCGGAGAGCGAGGGATTCCCGCGGAACTGCTGCGGCTGGATCAAGGGGATCTACGGCGTCGTCCACCGGCACGGCTTCCGGCAGGTGATCGCCGTCACGCAGGGAGACTGCAGCTTCACGCAGGCGCTGATGGAGGTCCTGCAGTACCGGGGCGTCTCCGTCGTCCCCTTCGCCTTCCCCTTCGACCGCGATCCCGGTTCGCTTTCCCTGGAGCTCTCCAAGATGGCCGACCGCTTCGGGACGACGCTGCCGGAAGCGGAACGGTGGAAGGAGCGGCTCGACGCCGTCCGCCGGATCGCTCACGAGATCGACCGGCTGACGTGGGAGGAAGGGAAGGTCAGCGGGGAGGAGAACCACCGGTGGCTGGTGGCCTGCTCCGACTTCGAGGGAGACCCGGACGGCTACGCCCTCCGCGCGGAAAGGTTCCTCGCGGAGGCGGCGGCGCGCCCCGGGAGGACCGGCCCGGTGCCCTTGGCGTTCGTGGGGGTCCCTCCCATCGTCTCGGGCCTGCACGCATGCTTCGAGGAAGCGGGGGCCCGCGTGGTCCTTAACGAGGTGCAGCGCCAGTTCTCGATGCCCTTCCGCACGGAATCGCTGGTCGGGCAGTACCTCGCCTACACCTACCCGTACTCCTTCTTCGAGCGGATCCGGGACATCCGCGCGGAGGTCGCCCGGAGAGGCGCCCGCGGCGTCGTCCACTACGTGCAGTCCTTCTGCTTCCGGCAGATCGAGGACATCCTGCTGCGCGGCGAGGTCGGCGTCCCGGTGCTCACGCTGGAAGGGGAATCGCCCGGAGCGGTGGACGAGCGGACCAGGATCCGCATCCAGGCGTTCGTCGAGATGCTGGGCGGCTAGTCCGCGGCGGCGCTTACCATTCCCCCGTCCGCAGGAACGCGTCGATGGCCGCGGCGGCCTTGCGTCCCGCGCCCATCGCCAGGATCACGGTCGCCGCTCCGATGACGATGTCGCCGCCGGCGAAGACGCCCTTCTTGCTGGTCTTGCCGGTTTCCGGGTCGGCGAGGATGTTTCCCCACTTGTTGGTGCCGAGCCCGGGCGTCGTCGCGGGGACCAGGGGGTTGGCGCCGTTGCCGATGGCGACGATCACCGTATCGACCGCAAGGCGGTATTCCGACCCCTGAACCGGGACGGGCCGCCGGCGACCGGAGGCATCCGGCTCGCCCAGCTCCATCCTCTGGCACTCCGCCTCGGTAACGAACCCCTCCTCGTTCCCGTGGAACGCGATCGGGTTGGTGAGCAGGTGGAACTCGACCCCCTCCTCCTCCGCGTGGTGCACTTCCTCGATCCGCGCGGGCATCTCCTTCTTCGAGCGTCGGTAGATCAGGTACACCTTCTCCGCCCCCATGCGGACCGCCGTCCGCGCCGCGTCCATCGCGACGTTCCCGCCGCCCACCACGGCCACGCGCCGCGCCCGGCTGACCGGGGTGTCGGCCTCGGGAAACTTGTAGGCCTTCATCAGGTTGGAGCGGGTGAGGTACTCGTTGGCGGAATAGACCCCGATCAGGTTCTCCCCCGGGATGTTCATGAAGTAGGGCAGCCCCGCCCCCGTCCCGATGAAGACGGCGTCGAATCCCTCATTCGTCATCAGCTCGTCGATGGTGATCGACTTCCCGATGACCGCGTTGCACTCCAGCTTCGCCCCCAGCTTCCGGATGTAGTCCACCTCGGCCTCGACGATCACCTTCGGGAGCCGGAACTCCGGGATGCCGTACATGAGCACACCGCCCGGCTTGTGGAGCGCCTCGAAGATCGTCACGTCATGGCCTATCTGGACGAGGTCGCCCGCGACGGTCAATCCCGCGGGACCCGCGCCGACCACCGCGACGCGCTTTCCCGTGGGAGCTCCGACCGGCGGGATCTCCACGTTGCCGGTGACGCGCTCGAAATCGGCGACGAAGCGCTCGAGCCGCCCGATGGCCACCGGGTCCCCCTTCTTGCCGAGGACGCACGGCATCTCGCACTGCTCCTCCTGGGGGCAGACGCGGCCGCAGACGGCGGGGAGCGCGTTGGTCTCCTTGATCTTCCGGGCGGCCTCGACGAACTTTCCCTTCGCGACCAGGTCGATGAACTCCGGGATCTGGACGCTCACGGGACATCCCTTCACGCACTGCGGATTCCTGCACTGGATGCAGCGGGACGCTTCGAGGATGGCCAGATCGGGGGTGAGCCCGTACGGGACTTCCTTGAAGTTCCCCACGCGTACGGAGGGAGGCTGCTCCGGCATCGGCTGCCGGGGAACGCTGAAAGGCTTCGGGCGGGCTCCTGCGGAAGGCGCGTCGGCCATCAGGCGCCGCCTTTCCCGGGGGCGACGGACCCGCTCCCCATGCACTTGCCTCCCGCGTGCTCGTACCGCTCCATCGCCGCCCTCTCCTCCTTCAGGTACGCCCGGTTCCGCAGCACGAGCTCCTTGAAGTCGACCTCGTGCCCGTCGAACTCCGGGCCGTCCACGCAGACGAACTTCGTCTCCCCGCCCACGGTCACGCGGCAGGCGCCGCACATTCCCGTGGCGTCCACCATGATGGGGTTCAGGCTGACCACGGTGCGGATCCGGTGGGGGCGGGTCACCTCGGCGACGGCCCGCATCATCGGCACCGGCCCGATGGCGACGCACAGGTCGATCGTGTCGCCGCGGTCGATCATCGCCTGCAGGGCGGTCGTGACGAATCCCTTCTCGGCGTAGGAGCCGTCGTCCGTGGTGACGACGATGTCGTCGGAGACCGCCCGCATCTCGTCCTCGAGGATCAGCAGCTCCTTCGTCCGCGCGCCGAGGATCGTGACCAGGCGATTTCCCGCCTGCTTTACGGCGGCGGCGATGGGAAGGAGCGGCGCGGCGCCGATGCCCCCCCCGATCCCGACGACGGTGCCGAACGTTTCGACATGCGTCGGCTTCCCGAGGGGACCGACGACGTCCGTGTAGCCGTCCCCCGCCGAGAGGCGGGAAAACGCGGTCGTGGATTTCCCGACGGCCTGGAAGATGATCGTCACGGAGCCGTCTACGGGATCGGAATCGACGATCGTCAGGGGAATGCGCTCCCCTTCCTCTCCCAGGCGGAGCACCAGGAACTGGCCCGCCTTCCGTTTCGCCGCGATCCTGGGAGCCCGGATCCGCTGCAGGAAGACGTTCTTGGCGATCTCTCTGGATTCGAGAACGGGATACAAGGGGCTCTCCTATGCGACCGCTTCGAGCGGAAACGGCATTTTAAATGTTCCTGCTTCCCCGTTCAAGCCGTGAAAACGGCGCGAACGTCGCTGCGAAGACGGTCGATCCCGGAACGGGTCCGGGCGGATGTCCCGATGACCTTTCCCCCGGCCTCGAGCCACGGCTCTCCGGAGAAGCGCGCAAGGGCGGCGTCCGCCTCCCGCGAAGAGAGCTTGTCCGCCTTGGTTCCCACCCAGCGGAACGGAACCGAGTGCGCCTCCAGGTATTCCGCGAGCTGGCGGTCGTCCTCTCCCGGACCGCGCCGCAGGTCGACCAGGACATAGACGCGCCGCAGGCGCCGGCAGCCGGAAAGGTACCCCTCCACCAGGGTCTTCCACGCCTCCCGCTCCGCGCGGGACACCTTCGCGAATCCGTACCCGGGAAGGTCGACGATGGCGCCGCCTCCGCCCACCTCGAAGATCGCGATGCCGCGCGTCCTTCCGGGGGTGTTGCTGACGCGGGCCAGGCGGGAACGGCCCGTCAGCGCGTTCAGCAGGGACGATTTCCCGACGTTGGAGCGGCCGGCGAATGCCACCTGGGAAAGGCGCACGCCCGGCCATGCGCTCCCGACGGGATCGAACAGCAGGAACCGCGCCTCGGGGAAGGTCATTCCCCGCCTACTGCTTCGGGAGGAGCGGCATGGCCTTCTCGATCTCCCCTTCCTTGACCAGTCCCTTCGCCGCGAAAACGATCCTCCCCCCCCTTTCGACCACGAACGTCGAAGGGATCTCGGACACGCCGTAGAGGTCGGCGATCTTGAACGATTCCCTCCCCTCCAGCTCGTCCATCAGCCCCCCGAAATCGTGCCCTTCCTGCCGGAGGAACCCCTCCACGGCATCCTTCATGGGCCCCCCGTCGAGCGAGACGGCGGCCACGCGCCAGCCGGAATCGCGGTGCTTCTCCCGAATCCTCTGCACGATCGCCAGTTCGCGCCGGCACGGTTCGCAGAATACGGAAAAGAAGACCAGAAGGAACGGGGATTTCGCCTTCTCGGCCTCGAAGTCGAACGTCTCCCCCAAGGTGCTGCGGACGGTAAAGCCGGGGGCGGCGGCCTCGACCCCGGCGCGCGCCGGCGGCGCACCCGCCGGCCTGTCCTGCGCGAAGGCCGCGCCGGCGGCCGCGAGAAGGGCCAGGAAAGCGGCCGTGACGGGACGGCGAGGTATCCGCCGACCGGCCCGCCCCGGCTCAGACCTTGGAAAGCACTTCATCGTTCACCGTCACCTTGCCCTTCTTCCGGAGCTCCTCGATGTGCGTCTCGAACATTTCGCGCCGCTTCCGGTTCGTCAGGATCTCCCGAAGCTGCTCTCTCACCGCGTCGATGGGAGGGGCCTTCTCCTTGCCCCCTTGCATCGACTGGACCCGCCTCTGATAGTCGGCGGCGACTTCCGAGTCGGTGGCGGGGGTGACCGTCTCCGTCACGTTGTCGAACATCATGTTGGCGATGAGCGACCGCTCCATGTTTCGGCGGGAGGCCTTGTGGAACTCGGTCCCCTCCACATTCCGCATCTTCGAGTACGCCGTCATCGCCCGCAGGATCAGCTCCTGCTCGACGATCCTGGCCACGAGGGCCCGGGTCATCTGGTCGTTCTGCCCCCCTTGGAGAACCGGGAGCGACGGCATCTCCCGGATGACTTTCTTGACGTCCGAATACAGGATCTTCTCGTCCCCCGCGGACGCGAGGACGGCGTTGTCCGGGAGGCTCTCCCCCTTGCCGATCCGCTCCAGCGCGGCATTGTCGATCGCCGCGCCCGTTTCCTTCCGGGCCGTGGCGACCAGGTCCTGCTGGATCTTCCGGAGCTGCCGCTCGACGATGGCCTTCGCCGCCCTGCCCGACGCCTCCGTTTCCGGGATGCCGGGATTCTCCTTGCGGATCTTCTCCGACTCGGCCTTGACCTCCTTGTCGTCGACCTTCAGCTTCTCCCCCGCCTCCTTCCGGAGCAGGGCGTTGATCTTGACGCCGGACTGGTTCTTCTCCACGGCTTCCTTGTATTTCGCGGTATCGGGCAGCCCCATGGAGATCCCTTCCTGGACCAGGAGGCTTCCCGCCACCAGGCGCTCGACCGCCTGCCGCTTCTCCTCCACAGGCATCTTCTCGAACGTGAAGACGCCGACCGGCGCGCCCAGGTACTCCCTGAGCTCGAGGACGGTGATCTCCTCGCCGTTCACCTTCGCGACGACTTCCTTGTTGAAATCCTTCTTCGAGCACCCGGCGGCGAATGCGGCGCATACAACGACCGCCGCGACGACCGTCGCGACCCCTGCCTTCCGAACCGTCCCCACGTTCCTTCTCCTCTCGACCTGCCGTATTGTCATGCTTTCAAGATGCGGATCTGCGACGCGGACGAAATCCCCAGCCCGGATTCCATCGCCTTCCGGATGTGGGAAACGTCCTCCGCCTTCCGTCGGAACACCTTCTCTGCCGCAACCGCGTCGGCCGCCACCACGTCCGCGGAGGCGAACGCCATCCCGAGCTCCCGGACATCGGCCAGATCGCCTCCCGACGGGCCGTTGCGCAGGAGCACGCGGCTTGCGTCGATCACGGTCAGCCGGGATGGCACCCTCCGGTTGACGTCGACGAGGCACTCCGCGATCCGGGAGTGGATCTGCCCCCGGTTCCCCCCCATGACGCCCATGAGGTTCTTCAGCCCGAGCGTGACGTCCGACAGGGAGTGGACCTTGGCGACGGGAACGTTCACGACCTTGTCCGCCTCGAGGACGTCCCGGTACAGCTCCCATTCATCGAGCGCCAGCGCCCCGGGGATCTCCGTGCGGACGAATTTCCTGGCCTCCACGTGGTAGATACGAAGCGCGTCCGACGCGTGATTCTTCCTCGCGAAGCGCTCCACGGCCTCCTCGATCCCGCTGTTGCGGTAGCACCGTCTCGGCTCGTTGCAGGTGCGGTCGAAGATGCGGACGGCCTTCGCCCCGGCGGCCAGACACATCTCCGCCACGGCCACCACGGCGTCGGGGTGCGTGTTCGCCGCCTGCTCGGGAGTGCGGTCCCAGCCGATGTTGGGCTTGACGACCACGATATCGCCTCGCGAGACGAACGCGCCCATCCCCCCGAGCGCCTCCACCGCCTTCCTCGCGTTCGCGCCGGGAGAGGCGCCGGAAGCCACGGAAACGGCGACCGGCGGCCCGACGGCCGCGCAGAGCCGCGAAACGGCGCCGGGGGAGGAGGCCAGCCCCGCCGCGATCCCCGCCACGCGGAGGAACTGCCTCCTGTTGATCCCTTCACTGTCCATTATGTGCTATAAAATACCATGTTTTCTTGCCCGAGCACTCCGCGACAGAGGCGATGATGCCTACACCGGCCGTTGAGGCGCGCGTCCTCGTTGCGATCCCGGCGTATCGCGAGGAGAAGAAGATCGGCGCGGTCGTCCGGGCGGTGCGCGAGCATTCCCCCTACGATATCCTCGTGGTGAACGACGGCTCCCCGGACCGGACTTCGGAAGTCGCCCGGGCCGCGGGCGCGATCGTCCTGGACCTCCCGTGCAACCTCGGGATCGGCGGCGCGGTGCAGACCGCCTTCCTCTATGCCCTGGACCGCGGCTACGACGCCGTGGCGCGCCTCGACGGGGACGGTCAGCACGACCCCGCCGACATACCGCGGATACTGGAGCCGGTCCTCCGGGGCGAAGCCGACGCGGCGATCGGCTCGCGCTTTCTCGGGGAATCCATGTACCGCGTGTCTTATCCGAGGATCTTCGGCATCCGGTTCTTCCGGATCCTCGTCAACCTGTTCACCGGGTACCGGATCACCGACCCCACATCGGGATTCTTCGCCGTCAACCGGCGCATGATGGAATTCTATTCGGTGCATTACCCTTCCGATTATCCGGAGGTTGACGCCTATATCCTGATGCACCGCCTGAAAGCCGGCGCGGTGGAGGTGCCCGTCCGGATGTACGAGCGCGAGGAGGGAAAATCCTCGATCACGCCCTTCCGGGCGTTATATTATATGGTCAAGGTGACGCTTTCCTTCCTGATCAATTGCATCCGGAGACTCGGATGAACCGGCTCGCCGTGCTGTCCATCTTCGCTTCCGTCGCGTTCTTCGTCTACATCATCGAAATGGTCCGGCGGCGCAAGCTGATGGAGGAGTATTCCATCCTGTGGCTGTCGGGAAGCGCCGCCGTCCTCGTCCTTTCCGTGAAACAGGAATGGCTGAACCGGATCTCCGCGGCGGCGGGGATCGCCTACCCGCCGTCCCTCCTCTTCCTGGTCGGGATGCTCTTCATCGTCCTGATCCTCATCCACTTCTCCATGACCGTCTCGAAGCTCAAGCACAAGAACAAGCAGATCGCGCAGGAGGTCGCTTTACTGAAGGCCCGGCTGGAAGAGGCGGAGCCCCGTCGATCCCCGGAAAAACGGTAGGCAATGACACCCACCGCATTGATCACCGGGATCGCCGGCCAGGACGGATCCTATCTATCCGAGCTCCTGCTGGAAAAGGGGTACCGCGTCGTCGGGACCGTTCCGAGCCTGCAGGCGGACGACCTGCTCCGGATCCGGCACCTCCGGAACCGGATCCGGGTCGTCGAGGACGACCTGCTGGATCAGGACCGGCTGGAGCGGCTCTTTCGGGAATTCTCCCCTTCCGAGGTGTACAATTTCGCCTCCCACTCCTTTCTGGCCGCTTCGTTTCAGCAGCCCATCCGGGCCACGGAGGTCATCGCGATGGGGGTGACCCGCCTCCTGGAGGCGATCCGGAAGATCGCGCCGGAGGCAAGGTTCTTCCAGGCGTCCAGCAGCGAGATCTTCGGGAAGCCGAGGGAAGTTCCCCAGTCGGAAACCACGCCGTTCCATCCGCGAAACCCGTACGGGGTTTCGAAAGTGTACGGCCACCTGATGACCGTCACCTACCGCGAGAATCACGGCCTGTACGCCTGTTCCGGGATCCTGTTCAACCACGAGAGCCCGCGTCGCAGCCCGGACTTCGTCCCCCGAAAGATCACGCGCGCGGCTGCCCGGATCGCATCGGGGCTCGACAGGGAGCTCCGGCTCGGGAACCTGGAGTCCCGCCGCGACTGGGGGTTCGCCGGAGACTATGTGCGGGCGATGTGGCTCATGCTCCAGCAGGATCGGCCGGACGACTTCGTGCTTGCCACCGGAGAGACCCATTCCGTGCGGGAGCTGTGCGAGGAGGCGTTTTCCCGTGTGGGGCTGGATTACCGCGATTACGTCGTGCAGGAGTCCGAGTCCTTCCGGTCGCCCGAGCCGCTCCAACTGGTGGGAAATCCCGCGAAGGCCGGGGAAGTGCTGGGGTGGAAACCGCAGGTCCGTTTCCGGGAGCTGGTCCGGATGATGGTGGACGCGGACATGGAAGAGACAGGGAGGAACGGATGATCACGCGCAAGTCCTGCCGTGTATGCGACGGGTCTCTGGAGCCCGTGCTCGACCTGGGAGAGCTTTATGTTTCGGATTTCATATCTCCCGGGGCCCCCGACGGCACGAAGGCGCCGCTGGAGCTGGTCCTGTGCGGGGATTGCCGGCTCCTGCAGCTCAAGCATACGGTCCCGGCCGAAACGATGTACCGGAACTACTGGTACCGATCCGGTACGAACCAGACCATGCGGAATGCGCTGGCCGACATCGCGAACAAGGCGGAGACGCTCATCCACCTCAAGGGGAGCGAGGCCGTCGTCGACATCGGGTGCAACGACGGGACCCTCCTCGCCTCGTACCGGACGGAGGGAATCCGGAAGATCGGCTTCGATCCGGCGGAGAATCTCGCGGAGTTCTCCCGCCGGGCCGCCGACAAGCTCGTAGTGGGATTTTTCACGGGGGAAGCCTTCCGGAAAGACCCGGAGCTGGCAGGATGCAGGCCCAGGATCGTCACGAGCATCGCGATGTTCTACGACCTGGAGGACCCCAACCGGTTCGTCGCGGACGTCAAGGCCGTGATGGATCCCGAAGGACTCTGGATCGTCCAGATGAGCTACCTGCCGCTGATGCTCAAGACCAACGAATTCGGCAACATCTGTCACGAGCATCTCGAGTATTACTCCCTCTCCTCGTTCGAATACCTGTTGGGGCGGCACGGGTTCGAGGTTGTCGATGTCGAGCTGAACGACATCAACGGGGGAAGCATCCGCGCGTACATCCGCAACCGGGAGGCGGACCCGGAGCGATTCGCCGATCCGACGTACCGGGAGCTGGCGCGGGAACGGGTCCTGGCCCTCCGAAACGAGGAGATCCGGATGGGGCTGGACGATATCCGGACCTACAAGGAGTTCGCCGTCTGGGTAAACCGGATTCGGGAGGATGTGGTCGGATTCATCCGGGATCAGGTGGCGAAGGGGAAAAAAGTGTACGTATACGGGGCCTCCACGAAGGGGAACACCCTGCTGCAGTATTTCGGGCTCGACCGCACCCTGATCGGAGGGGCCGCGGAGCGGAACCGGGACAAATGGGGAAGAGTGACCGTCGGGACGCACATCCCCATCGTCTCGGAGGAAGAGGCCCGCGCCGCGAAGCCGGACTTCTTCCTCGTCCTTCCGTGGCATTTCCTCGAGGAATTCCGGCAGCGGGAGAAAGAGTACCTGTTCGGAGGGGGGAAGTTCATCGTCCCCATGCCGCATTTCATGCTGATCTAAGTACTGCGGCCGCGTGGACGGCGATATGGCGATCTGTACGATCATCGCGAAGAATTACCTGGCGTTCGCCCGAACTCTTTGCGATTCCTTCCTGGAGCATCACCCGGCGGGGACGTGCCACGTCCTTGTCATCGACGATCCCGCGGGGCGCTTCGATCCCGGCCGGGAGCGCTTCCGGATCGTTTCCCTGCGGGACCTCGGAATCGAGGGGCTCCCGGAGCTTTGCTTCAAATACAACGTCACCGAGCTCTCCACGGCCGTCAAACCGTTCTTCATCGAGCACCTTTTCCGGACCGGCGCGGCGGACAGGGTCCTGTACCTCGATCCCGACATCCTCGTCACGAATCCCCTCGACGGTCTTTACGGTGAACTGGACCGGGCGGACGTGATCCTCACCCCCCACCTGGACAAGGACTATCCCGAGGACGGTCTCTTCCCCGACGACGGCCATATCCTGAGGAGCGGGATCTACAACCTCGGATTCATCGGCATGCGAAAGTGCGGGAACACGGCCGGACTGCTGTCCTGGTGGAAGGGAAAGATGCGCGACAAGTGCCTGATCGACCACGGCAGGGGATACTTCGTCGATCAGCGGTTCATCGACCTGGCGACGACGCTGTTCGACAACATCTCCGTCGTGCGCGACCCCGGATGCAACGTCGCCTACTGGAACCTGCACAGCAGGAAGATCGGCATGCGCGAAGGGCGATGGACCTGCAACGGGGACCCGCTTCGCTTCTTCCACTTCAGCAACTACAGGCCGGAGAGCCCGCACGTCATCTCGGGCCACCAGACGCGATACGATCTCGCCGACCTGCCGGAGCTGCGCGCCCTCTTCGACCTGTACCGCCGCCTCCTGTTCTCGAACGGCTACGAGGAATCCGTGAAATGGCCGTACACGTTCGACCGTTTCGACGACGGTTCGAGGATCAACGACACGTTCCGGAAACTCTACAGGATCTCCGGACCGGCCCGGCGCGCCCGCGATCCCTTCGTCCGTTCAGGACATCCCCTCTCCCTGCGCCTTCTGCTCCCCGCCACGGCGATCCTCCATTTCACGAAGACCTTCCTGAAGGAACGCATCAAGGCGAGCCCCCTCTTCCGCAGGCTCCTGACGCCGGTGCTGGGGCCGCTACCGCACGGAAAACCGCTCGTCCGTCACGGATCTTCCCGGACCAGGTCGAGATAGTCTTCGATGGATCGGCCCGCCCGGTACCGGGCGGCCCGCCGCCTTCCCCGATCCGACAGGAGGCCTGCATACGCGCTGTCCCCAAGGATCCTCCGGAGCCCGGCGGCGATCGATTCAGGGAGGGACGGTTCGACGAAACACGCCGCATCGCCGTACACTTCCCGAAAAACGGGGATATCGGAGCAGACGACCGGCACGCCGGCGGCCATCGCCTCAAGGGGCGGCAATCCGAAACCTTCCGCGAACGAAGGGAACACGAATCCCTTCGCCGCTCCGAGCAGACGCCGGATCTCGTCGTCGGAAGGGTCCGTCATCTCGACGATCCGGCCCGAGAGGCGGGGATCCGACCTCGCCCGGTCGACCATGTCGGGCATGGAATATCTGGATCCCGCGATCACGAGTTTCAGCGCGGGAAATTCGTTCGCGATGAGCGCGAACGCCCGGAGGACTCCCTCGACGTTCTTGTGAGCGATTCGCAGCCCGAGGTAGAGAATGTAATCGCCGGGGACGGGAGCGCCGCCCTCGGGGGGGGGAAGGAAGAACGCATCCCGGATCCACGGATAGATCACGCGCACCTTCCCGGGAGGCAGGCCGAACTCCCGGACCAGGTCCCTCTTCACCGTAGCCGAGATGGTGACGACCTCCCCGGCCCCTCGCACCGCGCGGGAGAGGAGCCACCGGAAACCCGCCTTCCGGTATCGCGGCAGGTCGAAATGCCCGGAGAACACCGTGATGTCGTTGACGCTTACGATGTACCTGCCCGGCACGGTAAGCGGCACGTTGTGCCCCGGAAAGAAGAACAGCCGGACCGAATTCCGCAGCGGGCGGAGGACGAAGGATTTCAGAAAGAGGTCGCCTCCGCTCATGGGGCCGTAATCGACGAAGATCGGCCTGACGGAGGGCATCCGGAACCGGTCGAGAAACCGGTCCCTCTGGGAAGCGGGAACCACGGTATGGATCTCCCCGATTTCCGGCCGGGCCGAAAACGCCTCCAGGAGGTTCTCGTACACCCGCCCGACCCCGGAGCACCGGTAGAACATGCCGTCCAGGTAGATCGCCATCACCCGTTCCGGCCGCAAAGACGGGCGAAGAACGGCACCGCCGCCTCGGCCATCGCGGTGTAGGAAAACATCCTGTATGTCCTCTTCCTCGCGTTTTCCCCGAGCCGTGCCTTCAGCTCCGGATCGGCCAGCAGGCGGTTGCACGCCTCCGCCAGCGCAGCGTCGTCTCCGACGCGGAACACGAGCCCGGTTTCCCCGTCGATATTCACGTAGGTCACCCCGCTCGGCAGATCGCTGCTGACCACGGGTTTCCCCAGCGACATCGCCTCGATCTGCACGATGCCGAACCCCTCCAGCGTGGATACGGAGGGCAGGACGAAGAATTCGCACCCCAGGTAGTACGGGCGCAGATCGTCCGCGGCGCCGAGCAGGAGGACCCGGCCGGCCAGCCCGCGCGCTTCGATCTCCCGCCTCAGCTCCCCTTCCAAAGGGCCTGTTCCGACGATCGCGATGCGGCACGGGATCCGTTCGGCGGCCCGCACCAGAGTCGCGAGCCCCTTGTACGGGACGAGCCGGCCGACAAATAGAAGGAACGGGCCCCCCAGCCGCTCCCGGACTCTGGCCGCCTCGATCTCCTCACGCTTCCCGATTTCGAACCATCGGTCCGGAATCGCATACGGGATGATGGCGGTGCGGTCGGCGAACCGCCGGAACGTGTCCGAGGAGGACACATGATGCGGCGTCGCCGCCACGAAGGCGTCGGCCCGGCGGAAAACGAACTCCTCGATCGGCCGGAACAGAGCGTACAACGCCCGCTTCCACCGCTCCGCGAGGAGGGTGTCGGCATGGTTCCAGACGACGATCTTCTCCCGCTTCGGTCGCGCCAGGAGCGACAGGAACAGGGCGAAGACGGCCGTCGGGTTTGGATAGTGGAGCAGGATGGCGGGAAACCCGCCCGTGCGCCTCAGCCGGTGCAGGATCCGGGGAAGGCCGGGCAGCACGGGGGCCAGCAGGAAGGTTCCCGCCTGTCGAAGGTAGTGGACCGTTGTGCTGCCGGAAGTCTCGATCCGCGTCTTTCCCGCGCGATCCGCCACGAGGCAGTAGTTCGCCACGGATGCGGCCGTCGCATCCGAGAAACTTTTGACGACGACCTCCATGCCGCCGGGCTCCGGAGGGAAATATTTCCCGAGGTGGAGGATCTTCATCCTCTTACCGGGCAGGTGCCGATTCCCGGGGGATCTCGGCCCGTTCAAGCCCCAGCAGCCGGTTTCGGAGGAACGGGTTGCCGGTCTCCGCGACCCCGGCCCGAAGCGTCTCGATCGCATTGTCCCGTTCCCCGAGGACGAGGTACATGTTGGCGACCGTGTTGTAGGTCTGGGCAGGATGAACACCGAGGAACATGTAATGGTAGGACTCCGCGATGATGTGGCGCGGGATGACCGCCTTGGGAACCTCGTGCTTCCGGAGGAACTCCCGGAACTCGTCGCTATTGCGGACAAACACGAGGAACAGGCCGTCGGAGAACACGAGAGACCAGCCCGGGTGGTTCGCCAGCACCGGGACGATGGGGAGGATCGTCCCCGAGGAATCCATCGCCTTGATGATGAAATGGGTGGCGCCGTACTTCTCCACGAGCCCTTCCCAGCCGGGCGCGCCGGCCATGATGACCTGGTGGTCCTGGAACACGGCGCGGTTGTACGTCCTCCCGTCGATGAAGGTCAGCGACTGGGGATAGATCTGCCAGTCGAGGAATCCACCGATGTCGAAGAAGTTGATCATCCTTCCCGGGATGGGGTTCTTCCGGAGGAACTCCACCGCGGCGAAGGAGAACTTGTGCTTCGTCATCCCGACGCCGAACTCGAGTTGCCGCATCGAGAAGGCGAGGTTCGTCCCGCCGAAGGCGGCCAGCGCGAATACGATGATCCCCAGGACCGCCGCCTGCCTCCAGCGCAAGCCGGTCTCCGCGGAGGCGCGGGGGGCCGGATGAACGGGTTCCGCCGCAGGCTTCCCCTTCTTACCCTTCGTCTTCGCGGACGGCTTCGCCTTCGGGGTCATGCGCTCTTCCAGCCGCTTGTTCACATGGGAGACGAAGCCCGTCAGCTGGACCGCCGCGCCGGGAGAAAGGAACAGCCCCATCATGGAAACCGCCCTTGCCGAAGACCACGCCCCCTTGAAGGCGATCAGGAACAGGATGATGTCGAGGAGGTAGAGGCGCCGGCCGAACGCCCCCAGGAGCAGCGTGACCGATGCGAAGGCGACGGCGGCCTTGAAGTAAGGATAGAATCCCGTGCCGACCACCGGGGTGAGCTCCGAGATCGACGCAAGGATGGCGCTGCTTCCGGTCCCCTCTCCCCGCGACAGCAGGTGAAGGGGCGCGAGCAGCCAATCGTAGCCATGGGGGTTCGCGCCGCACAGGACCAGGCCGAGGAATCCGCTTACCAGCGGGGGGAAGACCCAGGTCCGGAGCTTCTCCCACCGGAATTCCTTCGCCCACGCCGCCCGGGCCGCGGCGTCGAGGAAGAACGCCCCGCAGAGGCCGAATGCCATGAGGTATGTCGGGTGGCAGTTCGCCCAGACCAGGATCAGCGCGGGGAACAGCCAGATCGCCTTCTTCCGGGCCCCGAAATAGTACCCGCAAAGCAGATAGACCGTCGCGGCGATGAACAGGTAGGTGAAGATCTCCGGGCGCGGCTGGATCCGGATGCGCAGGAACCCCGAGAACGCAAAGATGGCCAGGACCGTCAGCAGCGGGTGTCCCCCGCGCAGGACGGTCGCCCGGTACATGAGGCAGAATGTCGTCAGGACGACGGCCCATATCATGAACGACACGCCGTAGTCGCCCGCCGCGGAGTGCACCAGGTAGAGGACCGCCGTGAATCCCCACTCCCCGCCGATGCCGTTATCCATTCCCAGGGAAGGGTAATTCCAAATCTCCTTCGTCGGGATGTGGAGATTCTGCAGGATCTCGCGCCCCACGGCGAGATGCGTCCCGTAGTCGCTCGTGAAGATCTTGGTGAGCATCGGGAGCGTTGCGAGGAGCAACAGGAGGAACGCGATCAGGTTCTGCAGCCTCGGGGAAAGCTCCCAGCCTCCCGGACGAGCGCTCCCGCTCCTGCCTTCCGTTTCGGTCATTTCCCCTGGCCTCCCGGGATCGGACTCTCCAGCCGCGGAAGCCCCGGCGCGAATGGATCGGAGCGGAATACGGTCGTCGCCTTCAGGCTCGGGCATAGCGTGCAGTCGAGGCACCGCACGCATTCCGGATCCGTGGCTTTCCGGTCCGGCCGGATGTCGACCGGGCAGATCTTCCGGCATTTCCCGCAGCGGGTGCAGGTATCGGGGTTCCATGCGAGCTGCACGAAGCTCGCCTTGTTGAACAGGGAGAAGATCGCGCCGAGCGGGCAGGCCGCGCGGCAGAAGGGGCGCTTCGCCATCGTGGACGCGGTGACGAAGAAGAGCAGGATAGAGATCTTCACCCAGAACATCGCCCCGATCATGGCGCGGACGCCCGCGTTCAGCGTGGCCCACGGGATCCCGGCGATGAGGGTGCCCACGGGGCACAGCTTGGAAAACCAGTGTTCCCGGGTGAGGAGCGGAATCGCGAGCACGAGGACGACCAGAGCGACGTACCGGAGATACCTCGCCCACCGCGGGATCGT
Organism: Thermodesulfobacteriota bacterium; assembly: GCA_040758155.1. Lineage (NCBI taxonomy): Bacteria > Pseudomonadati > Thermodesulfobacteriota > Thermodesulfobacteriota bacterium. The sequence goes on along the minus strand of JBFLWB010000186.1, from coordinate 9,816 downwards.
GAATTTCCAGGACCGGAACTTGTACAGCAGGTCCTGCAGGGTGCCGAACGGGCAGAGGGTGCCGCAGGTCATCCGGCCGACCGACGCCCCGATGACGGAGAGGGTCCCCACCGCGTAGAACGGCACGGTCCGGATCGCCATGAAGTGCTGCAGCGTCCCGATGGGACAGGACAGGAGGGCCGAAGGGCAGGCGTAGCAGTTCAGCAAGGGGGTGCAGACGTTCTTCAGCGGCCCCTGGTACAGCGACGCGGAGAGGAATCCCTGCACATAGGCGTTGGGCAGCACCGCCCCGATCCCCTGGAAGATCCGCCGCTTCAGAAACCCGGCGCCCAAGACCTCACCCGATCCCGATGCACGACAGGCAGATCAGCACGGCGTTCAGGAGCGTCTCGCCGAACTCCCTCCGGTAGATCCCGAGCGCCAGGATTCCCGCCGCGGCCGATGCGGCCAGGAAAAAGGCGGGGCGGCTTCCCTTCATCGTCATCCCCCGCCGTATGAGTGCAGCCCCGAGAGCACCAGGTTGACGCCGAGGTAGCAGAACAGCGTGGCCAGGAACCCCACGATCGACAGGATGGCGGTCCGCTTCCCGTGCCACCCCCGCGTGATCCGCGCATGCAGGTAAACGGCGTACACCAGCCACACGATCAGCGACCAGGTCTCCTTCGGGTCCCAGGACCAGTAGGTCCCCCAGGCGTAGTTCGCCCATGCTGCGCCGGTGATGATCCCGGCGGTGAGGAACGGGAACCCCCATATGATCGCGCGGTAGACCAGGTCGTCGAGCGCCTTCCCCGAGGGAAGCAATCCTACGATCCCCTGCGAGACCTTCGCGTCCTCCTGACGGACCTTGAGGAGGTACATGACGGCCACGCCTGCGGATACCGCGAACGCCGCGTACCCGACGAAACAGGTGATGACGTGCGCGTGCAGCCAGTAGGACTGGAGCGCCGGGACCAGCGGCTGGATGGAGCTGTCGTTCGTCACCGCGAACACCATCGTAAAGAACGCGATGGGCAGGACGAACGCGCCGAAGGTCCGGCTGCCGTACTTCCTCTCGACGGCCAGGTAGATCAGGATCATCGACCAGGCGAAGAAGACCAGCGACTCGTAGAGGTTGGTGACGGGGATGCGGCCGATCCCCATCTGGTAGGACTCGTACCAGCGCACTCCGAGCGCCGCGGTGGACGACACGCCCGCCAGCGCGCAGATCCATGTTCCGTAGACCGCGATCTTTTCGTTTTTCGCGTACAGGGCCCCGAGATAGAGGGCGGACGCGACGCCGAGCAGGACGGTGGTGAGGTTGAACAGGAGGACGTTGCTCATTTTCGGATGTCTCCCGGGGCGGATCCCGGCGCCGCGGTCATTCCCCCACCGCCTTCGCGCCGGCCTGGATTTTTTCGAATGCCTTCTCGAAAGCGAGCCGGTTCCGGTTGGCGGCGCCCCCGAGGACGACGGTCACGCGCCCGTCCGTTCCCGGCGACAGGCGCAGCCAGACCCTTTGATGCGACAGGAAGAAGGCCATGATGATCCCCACGACCATCAGCGCGCACCCCAGCCAGACCACGTTGACGCCGGGGTCCCTTGAGACCTGGAGGCCGGTGTACATCCGCGGCGCCAGCCCGCCGAACGCGAACGCGAGAGAGTCCTTCCGGGCACGGTCGAGGTCGGGATTCCTCTGGAAGAGCCAGAAGCCCGCCGGGGACGCGCCCGGCTTCTCTACGACCACTTCGAGCGCGGGCCCCTTTCCCTGGAAGTTCTGGTCGTAGTTCACGCCGCGAAGGACGCCGTAGCCCGGGATCGGGACCGGATGGTTCGGGGGCAGCGAAAGGGCGCCCTGCGGCGACCCGTCGGGACCGATCACCTGGATCCGCGCCACCGCGCCCCCCGCCTCCCCGTAGCTCGACTGGTAGAACCAGACCCCTTTGTAGCGGAGCGGGTCGTTCACCACGACGTCCTTCTTCCTGAGGACCTCGCGCCCCCCCTCGATCACGCTCAGGTCGGAGATGTACGCCTTCGGCTGCCCGGTCGGGTACATTTCCACCACGAAGCGGTTGCAGCGCACGTCGAAGCCCAGATCCTGAAGCCGGGCGCCCCCGCGCACCGGCACCCGGGAAACGGAATCCCCTTCCGGTATCCCGACGAACCCCTTGAATCCGAGGACGTTCCCGACGATCGCCCCGAGGAAGATGATGATGATCGAGACATGCGTGACGTAGACACCGAACCGGGAAGCCGTGCCCCGCTCGGCGTATAGGTGAACCTCTCCGGCCTCCTCGGAGACCAGCGGCTTCGCGAAGAGCGCCGAAAGCGCCACCGTGTACCGCGGGACCCATTCCTCGACGGTCCCCTTCTTCCTCCACCGCTCCACGTGCGGCAGCGCCTTTTCGTGCCCCTCATCCATTTTCGTGCGGGGGTTCCGGACCGTCTTCCAGGCCCTGGGGAACCGGTCGACCGTGCAGCACGTCAGGTTGACCGTGAAGAGCACCAGTAGCAGGAGGAACCACCAGGAATGGTACATGTCGAACATGTTGAGCCGGAGCAGCAGCTCGAACGCCCAGTCCTCGTAGATTTCCCGGTATTTCTCCAGCGGCAGGTTCTGCTCCACGATCGTGCCGAAGATCGATGCGACCGCGAGGACGATGAGCGTGAAGATGGCGAGCTTGATGGACGTGAAGAAATCCCAGATCTTGTCCATCGGAGAGGAATCGCTTTTCTCGGTTGTCATTCGAACCCCGATCCCGGATATTCGGATTGGATGCGGAACCCGGGAAGCGCCATTCCAGTTCTTATGGCGCTTCCCGGATTGCCGCGGCTTTCCGGACGGCTACTGCTTGTGGCAGTCGTTGCACTTGGTGGGGCCTTTGGCCACCTTCTTGTGGCACGCCTGGCACTTGCCGTGCATCGCGTCCTTGAAGGGGATCGCCTCCCCCTTCTTCTCCGCTTTGTGGCAGGCGAAACAGGACTGTTCCTTCCCGGCCGCGTCCTTGTGGTGGCACTCCGCGCACTTCAGACGCCCCGCGTGTTCCTTGTGAGGGAACTCCACCGGGGGCTTCAGCTTCTGGACCGCCTTGATCGTGATCTTCTCCGGAGGATCGGCGGCGACGACCCAGCCTGCGGAAAACACCGTTACGAGGACGATTGCCATGAGAGTCGCGAACTTCCTCATCCCTTGTCACCTCCCTTCCGACGAGCCTCCAATGAAAGATTGCACCGTGCGCACCGCTCCGCTTCTCCGTGGGCGCATTCCGCGGTGAGCCCCTTGTCGACTTCCTCGAAATTCCCGCGGCGCGATTCCGCGGACAGGCGCGTTCCACCCAGGCGGATCCGCCACTCGGGCCTGTCGGGTTCGTGCGGCTCGTTCCGCCTGCGGTAATTGTCCTTGTACCGCGCCTTGTTGCCGTCTTCGACGGCCAGGCTGGAATAGATATTCATCGCCGCCGCCCGGCCCGAAGCGGCCGCTTCAACTACCGTCCGGGGGCCCGCGGCGCAATCGCCGAAAATGTAATAGTTTACTTTACTTTCCCGCCCCTCGAAAATCAACCGGAAGACGTGGATCCGGGCGTCCAGCGGCTTCCGGAAAGCTCCCGGCGGCAGGAACCCCAGCTCCGGAGCGTATCCCACGGCCAGAACGATCGTGTCCGCCGGGACTTCGAATTCCGTGCCGGGACGCGTCCGGGGGACTACCGCTCCGCCGGGCCCGGTATCGAAACCCTCCGCGCGGAGCGCCTCGAATCCCGCCGTCCGGTCCCCGCGCATCCGGAAGGTTTTCACCGCCGTGGAGGGAAGAATCCTGACCCCTTCGTCGACCGCATCCGCGATCACCCACGGATGGGCGCGCATCTCCTCGATCGATTCGATGCAGGCGACGGTCGCTTCCGACGCCCCGAGCCGGAGGGCGGTCCGCGCGCAATCGAACGCGACGTCTCCCCCCCCGACGACGACGACCCGCCCGGACGGACGGAGCGGCCGGTTCCGCCGGACGCCTTCGAGGAACGAACAGGCGTCCACGAATCCCTGCGCTTCCGTGCCGCTGCCCGGAATCGCGCGCGCCGCCGGCGTCCCGGCGGCGATCATGACGGCGTCGAATCCTTCCGCTTCCAGCGCGGAGAACTGGACGTCCCTCCCGACCTTCACGCCTGCCCTGAACTCGATCCCACGGGCGAAAATCCGTTCCAGATCGTATCTCAGCGCTTCCGTCGGGAACCGGAACTCCGGGGCTCCATACCGCATCATCCCCCCCGGCTCCTCCCTGGAGTCGAACATGGTGACGCGGCACCCCAGCCGGGCAAGATGATCCGCCGCGCTCAAGCCCGCCGGCCCGGCGCCGACGACCGCCACCCGCAGCGCCTTTTCCGCCTCCCCGTCCTCCCGCTGCGGCAGGATCCGCGCCTCGCATCCACGGTCCGCGGCGTGCCTCTTGATCGCCATGATGGAGATCGGCGCGCCGAACTCGTTCCGGACGCACTCCTGCTCGCAAGGATGGGGGCAGGCCCGCCCGCAAAACGCGGCGAACGGCAGCTTGTCGTACACAAGCGCCAGCGCCTCGAGCGGCCGATTCTCCCGGACCAGGGCGATGTAGTCCGGCACCCTTAGCCCCGCCGGACACGCGTCCTGGCAGGGCGCCGACGGTTCGGGGTGGCCCCTGCGCACGTCCAGCCAGGCGAGCCACCAGATCAGCCCCGCTTCCGCAAGGAGAAACGCGTGTCCCCAGGTGATCCCTTTCCACACGTTCAGCACGAGCCCGAGGGTCAGAGGAAGCAGGGAAGCCCAGAAGATCCCGCCGAGGTACCGCTCGTCGTAGATGTGGCCGAGCCCCGGGAAGACCAGGGAGAGCCGGCCCGCGGTTTGCCGGAACCGCTCCCGCCGGATCTCCCAGAGGAGACGTTCGCGCTGGTCGAGCCGCCCGGAGCACGGCTCGCAGCGCTTCTCTTCCCCCTTGCGCTCCACTTCGCAGAGGAGGCAATCCTTGTACCCGTATCGGAGAAGGTTTTCCGGCTTGAGGAAATCCATACCCCTTCTATTTTGAGGCGCGGGATATGGAAAAAGCAACGAAAGGAAAATCCGGTCAGTGACGGTACGCCACCATCCAGAATCCGATCGAGAAAGATGCCGCCCCGATCTGCCAGTTCGTCTGGTACCACAACAATCCCGAACCGACGACAGCGAAGAGGACGGAGAAGATAAACGGACGCATCGTCGCCTCACGATAAGAAATGGTCCCTGGATACCATATCGGCCGGAATTGTTCAAATCTTTAGCAATATCGGCGACATAACCGTATTTTACTGTTCCCTCGGATTCCGTCGGGGTCTCGCGGGTCCGCCGGAGAGGAAACCGGGATCTCAAGCCGCGTAAGAAGTTAAGGATTCGCGGGAAATGAAACGGGGCACCGGAACGCATCGCCGCTGCCGATTGCCGGCAATCTCCACGCGTTATACACTCGGAATGGATTCAACCCTCGCCGAAGAGGTCGAATATGGCAACGCCCTTTGCGGAAGCCAGGGAAGCCTATGAACGTTACGACTACGATACCGCCTTCCGCCTCCTCAAACCGTTGGCCGAACAGGGATCGGCCGAAGCCCAGTTCATGCTCGCCGTCATGCACGAAGATGGAGGAGGCGTGCCGCAGGACAGCGTCGAGGCGGCGAAGTGGTACAGGAAAGCCGCGGACCAGGGCCATGCGTCCGCCCAGTACAACCTCGGCATAATGTACGCGTTGGGCAGCGGGGTGCCGCAGAGCCACGGCGAGGCGGCGAAATGGTACCGGAAAGCGGCCGATCAGGGGCATGCGTCCGCCCAGCTCAACCTCGGGTCGATGCACTTCCTCGGCCAAGGCATTCCGAAGGACTACGCCGAAGCCGCGAAGTGGTTCAGCAAGGCTGCGGAGCAGGGAAATGCGAAGGCGCAGTACAATCTCGTCTCCCTGTATAAAAACGGCCAAGGCGTGCCGAAGAGCCTGGTCATGGCGCTCATGTGGGCAATCCTTGCGGCCTCCCGGATACCGGCATCGGAAAAAATGGGGCAGGAGAAGATCAGGATGTTGAGGGAGGAAATCGCCTCCGGGATGACGCCCGCCCTGATCGAAGAGGCGCAGACGCTGGCGCGGGACTGGAAGCCGAAGAAGCAGAATTAGAGCAGGGAAAAAGAGTGGCGTCCCCAGGGGGATTTGACCGCCTGAGCCTCCGCCTCACCATGGCTTCGGCATGTGGCTGCTCCCGGCCATCCATGGCCTTTGCAGCACTCGCCCATCCATGGGCTCGCGGCGGGGCAATGGGCTGACGCGTGCCTCTCGTCGAGAAGAACGAGGTACCCCGCCAGCGCTTTAGATCGTAGCGGGGCTCCCGTGCGTCGCGCTATTCTTCGCTACGCTTCAGCGCCGCTCGCCCGTTCAAATCCCCTCAATGGACGATGGGTAAAAAAATGGCGTCCCCAGGGGGATTTGAACCCCCGTCGCCGCCGTGAAAGGGCGGTGTCCTTGGCCGGACTAGACGATGGGGACGCGTGACCTGGTGAGCCCAGCTGGGATCGAACCAGCGGCCCTCTGATTAAAAGTCAGATGCTCTGCCAACTGAGCTATGGGCTCCCCCGGAACGGACCATTTTAAAAAAGGGAGCCCGAAAGTGTCAAGCGCGAAAGGGGTTTCGCCGGATGATCGTCTGGTTCCGGTCGGCGCCCACCGACACCAGGGAGATCTCCACGTCCGTGATCTCCTCCAGCATGCGGATGTATTTCTGGGCCGCCTTCGGGAGGTCGCCGTACTCCCGCGCCTCGGAGATGTCCTCCTTCCACCCCTCCACTTCTTCGTAAACGGGGCGGGCCGCCTCGAAATCGAACTGCGATAGAGGGACTTCTTCCCGCCGGACGCCGTGGACGTCGTAGGCGACGCAGACCTTCAGCCGCGCCATCCCCGACAGGACGTCGAGCTTGGTGAGCGCCACGCTGGCCATCCCGTTCAGGCGGGCGGCGTACCGCACCGCCGGGGCGTCGAACCAGCCGCAGCGGCGGGGACGACCCGTCGTCGAGCCGTACTCGTGCCCCCGGTCCCGCATCGTCTGCCCGTCGTCGTCGAAAAGCTCCGTCGGAAACGGGCCGCCTCCCACGCGGGTCGCGTACGCCTTCGAAACGCCGATGACCGCGCTGATCTTCGTGGGCCCGACCCCGGACCCGGTGCATACGCCCCCCGCCGTCGTGTTCGAAGAGGTGACGAACGGGTAGGTTCCGTGGTCGACGTCGAGCATCGTCCCCTGCGCTCCCTCGAACAGCACCTTCGATCCCTTCCGGATCTCCATGTTGATGAAATGGGAAGTGTCGATGAGGTAGGGCCTCAGCCGTTCCCCGCAGGCGAGATATTCGTCCAGCGTCTTCCCGTAATCGACTTCCTCCGCTCCGAAATAATTCTTCAGGAGGAAGTTCTTCAGCTCGAGGTTCGCCCGCAGCTTCTCCCCGAACACCTCCGGCCGCGCAAGGTCGCAGACGCGGATGCCGATGCGGGCCATCTTGTCCTCGTAGCAGGGGCCGATGCCGCGCGCGGTGGTCCCGATCCTCCGGCTGCCGAGCTTCTCCTCCCTGCCCTTGTCGATCAGGATGTGGTAAGGGAGGATCACGTTGGCCAGCAGCCCCAGCTTGAGCTGCCCGTCGTCGGCGAGGTACCCTCGCTCCTTCAGCCGGTCGATCTCCGAAAGAAGGACTTTCGGGTCGACCACCACCCCGTTGGCGATGACGCATTTCTTCCCCGGGTGAAGGATCCCCGAGGGGATGAGGTGGAATACGAACTTCTCCCCCTTGACCATGAGGGTGTGCCCGGCGTTGTTGCCGCCCGTCGGGCGCACGATCGTATCGGCGAACTCGGAATAGATGTCGACGATCTTGCCCTTGCCTTCATCGCCCCATTGGGCGCCGATCACGATGACGCTTTTCAACAGCGCAATCCGCCTTCCCGTGAAGGGTTCAGAACACCAGGTAGTTCGCCGCGGTGATGTTGGGCAGCCGGCTCAACTGCCCGAGCACATTCTCGGGAACCACGTTGTCCACGTTGATCAACGCCACCGCGATCCCCCCCGCCTGCTTCCGGCCGAGCTGCAGCCCGGCGATGTTGATGCCCTTCTCGCCCAGGAACGTGCCGACCCGGCCGAGCACTCCGGGAACGTCCTGGTTGTTGAGCATGAGGATCCCGCCGGAGAGATCGGCCTCGATCAGGTACGAGTCGATCTGCACGACCTTCGGGGCGCCGCCGAACACGGTCCCCGAGACGGAAAACTCCTTCTCCTCGGTCACGGCGACCACGCGGATCAGGCTCGCGTACGGATCGGACTTGGGGACCTTCGACTCGCTGATCTTGATCCCCCGGTCCTCGGCCACCATCCGGGAGTTGACCAGGTTCACTTCCTCGGTCTGGTACTGCAATAGCCCCTTCAGCACCGAGATCGTGACCGGGTCGATCGCCAGCTTACCGACCTCGCCGTGGTACTCGATCCGGAGCTCCCGCACCGGGGACTTGAGGAGCTGCCCGTGGAACGCGCCGAGGCGCTCCCCCAGGAGCAGGAACGGTTTCAGGATGGGGAGCAGCTCCCCCGACACGGACGGGAAATTCACCGAGTTCCGGATGGTCCCCTTCTTGAGGAAGTCGCAGATCTGCTCCGCGATGAGGACCGCGACTTTTTCCTGGGCCTCGGTCGTGGAAGCGCCGAGATGCGGGGTCAAGACCACATTGGGGTGCGAGAGGAGCGGCATGTCGGGAGGAGGCGGCTCCGCGTTGAATACGTCGAGGGCGGCCCCCCGGACCTTGCCGGACTGCAGCGCCGCCAGCAGGTCGGCCTCGTTCACGAGCGCCCCGCGGGCGCAGTTGACGAGGCACACGCCGTCCTTCATCTTCGCGATGGAGGCGGCGTTCACCATCCCCTTGGTCTCCGGGGTCAGCGGGGTATGGTATGTGATGAAGTCGGACCGGCGGTACAGCTCGTCCAGCGAAACCGTCTCGACGCCCAGCCGACCCGCGTCCTCCTTCGACACGTACGGATCGAAGGCGACCACGACCATCTTCAGCCCGACCGCCCGCTCCGCCACCACCTTGCCGATGGCTCCCAGGCCGACGATGCCCAGCGTCTTGTCGGTGAGCTCGATCCCCATGAACTTGTTCTTCTCCCACTTCCCCGACTTCATCGAGGCGGTGGCCTGCGGGATCTGCCGCGCCAGCGACATCATCATCGCCAGGGCGTGCTCGCCGGTGGTGATGGTGTTGCCGCCCGGGGTGTTCATCACCACCACGCCCTTCTTCGTCGCGGCGATCTTGTCGATATTGTCCGTGCCGCTTCCCGCCCGCCCGATGACCTTGACCCGGGTGGCGTTCTCGAAGGTGGCCGCGGTGGCCTTCGTCGCGCCGCGCACCACCACTGCGTCGTAGCTGCTGATGACCGCCGCCAGCTCTTCGGGGGTCATCTTCCCCTTCACGTCGACCTCGACGCCTTCCTTCAGGAACACGTCGATCCCGACCTGCTGCAGGTTGTCCAGCGCCAAGACCTTCATGCGCATCATCTCCTGTGGGTGGGAGGATAAACGCAATGATGTAAGCAAATTCAAATTATTAACCGCCACACGCGGAAAAGTCAAACGCAGAACCGCGCAGAACCGGGACGTTCCTTAGAACTTCCGCAGAACCGGGACAGACATGGAAAAACAAAAAAGGCAGGGGGATCGTGTCCCCCTGCCCGAGCGTCCCGAATGCCCTTGTGGGGCCGGTCCGCGAAACGGTAAAGCCGTCGTTACTTCGCAGCCGGAGCCGCGGGGGCCGCTGCGGGGGCCGCCGCCGGCTTCTCTTCCTTC